>CAYTSL010000046.1:0-10592 GCA_964440415.1 uncultured Flavobacteriaceae bacterium | reverse complement strand
TGGAAAGTTGTTTGCTTTCTCTTTTTAAGCTTGCATATTTATCTTCAAGATCTTTATAGACCTTTGGTGAAACACAGTTTGTTAAAACGAGAACTGAAAGGGTTATAAGTAAAATGTTTTTTTTCATTATTAATTTGATTTAAGATTTATAAGGTTTTCAGTCACAGTTTGCAGTAATTTGAGCTACTGTATACTGAGGACTGCATACTGAACACTATTTTTTTATTTCTACTAAAATTGGACAATGGTCACTATGGACCGCTTCGGATAGTATAACGGCTCTTTTTATCTTTTCTTGTAATGGTTTTGTAACCATAGCATAATCCAATCGCCAACCTTTATTATTTGCTCTTGAATTAGCCCTGTAACTCCACCAACTATATCCCTGTTTTTCAGGATGTAAAAACCTGAAAGAGTCAATAAATCCACTTTTGATAAACTTTCCTAACCATTCACGTTCTTCAGGTAAAAATCCAGATACACCTTTCATTTTGGGATTATGGATATCAATTTCCTCATGACAAATATTATAATCGCCACAAACAATTAGATTAGGAATTTCAGCTCTTAAATTATTTAAATAATTATGAATCATATCCATATACTCAAATTTATGCTGCAATCGAGCATCGTTGGTACCTGAAGGCAAATACATACTCATAACAGATATTCCGTTAAAATCAGCTCTTATATTTCTACCTTCAAAATCCATACTTTCAATTCCTGTTCCATATTTTACATTGTCAGGTTCAGTTTTGCTTAAAATTGCTACTCCACTATAGCCTTTTTTTTGAGCACTGAACCAATAATGGTAATCATAGCCAGCTTCTTTAAAAAGATTCAAGTCCAACTGCTCTTCCATTGCTTTTATTTCTTGCAAACAAATCACATCTGGATTAGCACTAATTAGCCAATCAATGAATCCTTTGTTTATTGCTGCTCGAATTCCATTAACGTTATATGAAATGATTTTCATTCTAAAATTTTTGAATTTCGGCTAAATTAAATAATGCTTTACTTTTACGCTATTAAATTAAAGGAGTTTTAACTAATTCTATCAACAAAATAATTTCGCTTGTTTTTAGTTTACTTACTAGATGAAATTTACGCTAACCCTTTTTCTTTTTATATTTAGTATCTGTTCTGTAGCACAAGATATTTCATCTAATTATGTTACAAAAAAAGTTGCTGTAAAGGATTCTATTCTAGTTGACAGTGTTAGTATAAATTCCAGTAGGTTTATTATAAAAACTAAAGATCAAAAAATAATTGATTCAACGTATTACAAAATAGATTTTGGAAAAGCAATTTTAACTTTCAAAAAACCAATAGAAACAGATTCTATAATAATCGAGTATTTAAGGTATCCAACGTTTTTGACAAAAAAGTATTTTCAACTTGATGAAAGTATCATTGTTGAAAGTACTGAAAACATGCAGCAGTTTTACAAGCTATCAGAAAGTAATAAGGAGAATAGATTTATTCCTTTTGATGGTCTATCAACTTTCGGAAGTATATCTAGAGGTGTTACGGTTGGAAATAATCAGAATTCTGTTTTGAATAGTGAATTAGATCTGCAAATCTCTGGAAAATTGAATGAAAAGGTATCATTAAGAGCGTCGATTCAAGATGCAAATATTCCACTTCAGGAGAGCGGTTATTCGCAGCGATTAGATGAATTTGATCAGGTATTCATTGAATTATTCAGTGAAAATTGGAATATAAGAGCTGGTGATATCGATCTGGAAAATAACCAATCATTCTTTGCAGAATTTTCCAAACGAGTTCAGGGTTTAAGTATTAATGCAAACCTTGGAAGTACTAGTTCTAAAACCCATGTATTTGCAGCTGGAGCTTTGGTTAGAGGACAATTTACAACAAGTCAGTTTACAGCACAGGAAGGAAATCAAGGGCCTTATAAATTACAAGGGCCAAATAATGAACTGTTTGTTTTAGTTGTATCAGGAAGCGAAACGGTTTATGTAAACGGAATTGCTTTAGAGCGAGGGGAAAACAAAGATTATATTATTAATTATAATGCCGGGGAATTGATCTTTAACTCGACGTTTCCTATAACATCTGAAATGAGAATTACGGTGGATTATCAATATAGTGAGCGAAATTACACAAGAATTGTGGCCTATGGAGGAGCAAACTATTCTAGTGAAAAGTTTAGTATTGGTGCTTCAATATATTCAGAAAATGACGCAAAAAACCAACCATTATTACAAAATTTGTCCTCAGATCAAGTTCAGTTATTAAGTGAAGCAGGAGATGATCGTACACAAATGGTAGCGCCTTCTGAAGTCGCTGAATCATTTAATGAAAATAGAATTTTATACAGAAAAGAATTAATTAATGGTGTTGAAGCATTTGTCTTTTCAAACAACCCGGAAGATGAATTATTTAGCGTAGAGTTCACACTCGTAGGTGATAATCAAGGTAATTACATTTTGACAAATACTAGTGCTATCAATAATATTTACGAGTATATAGAGCCAATTTCAGGTATTCCACAAGGTAATTATGAGCCTGTCATTCAGCTTGTTGCACCAACCAAATTGCAAATGGCTGTTGTTAATGGACGTTATAATCCATCAGAAAAGACCAATATTTATTTTGAGGCAGCAGCAAGTAAGAACGATTTAAACTTGTTTTCTAATTTGGATGATGATAATAATAATGGACTAGCAGGGAAATTAACGATCAATCAAAGTGTTATAAAAAGAGATAGCACTTGGAATTTAGACATATTAGCAGATGCGAGCTTTATTCAGGAAAATTTCAGAACAATTCAACGCTTAAATAAAAGGGCGGAATTTAATAGAGATTGGAACTTGGAACAAACCAGTGTGTCTCAAAACGCTGAAGGCTTTGGAAATCAAAAGTTATTATCCACTGGAATTCAATTATATAATCCAAAAAAGGGAAATATTAAATATGATTTTGAGCATTTAAATTATTCCGAAAACTTCAATGGGAACAGACACATTATGTTTGCTAATTTAAATTTAGGTAACTGGAATATTTTTTCCAATAGCAGTGCACTAAATTCCAATTCTAAAATTAGTTCTTCCAATTTCCTCCGATCGTTTAATAGGGTATCTTATAGATTCAGAAAACAGTGGTTAGGCACCAAAATATCATTGGAAGATAATGAGCAAAGGACCATAGAAACCGAAGAATTAACACCATTAAGTCAAAAATTCACCTCTTTTGAAGTATTTTATGGAATAGGAGATAGCACGAATGTATTTGCAGAAGTAGGATACATAAATCGTGTCAATGACAGTATCAGGAATAATGAATTAGTGAAAGTCAATACGTCTAACACTTATTATTTAAAGTCAAAACTGATAAACAATAAAAAGACAAACCTGTCTGTTTATCTTAATTATCGTACTTTAAAGAATGAAGATGAGTCTATAAATGATGAGAATTCTATAAATTCAAGGTTGCAGTTTAATCAAAAATTATTTGATCAATTAGTCAATTGGAATACGGTTTTTGAAACCAATTCCGGAGTGTTGCCGCAACAGGATTTCACCTATGTAGAAGTTGACGAAGGACAAGGTGCTTATACATGGATAGATTACAATGGAAACGGAATTCAAGAATTAGAGGAGTTTGAAATTGCACAGTATCAGGACCAGGGAACATATGTAAGAGTATTGCTTCCTAATCAGGTATTTATTAAGACCCATCAAAATAGATTAAGTCAGCTGTTAACTATAAATCCACAATTGGCAGCATCTAAAAATAGCTCTAAAAGTAGTTTTTGGACTCGATTATATAATCAAACCTCGTACCTTATTGATAAGAAAATAAGACGTAATAGTGACAATTTTGATATTAACCCTTTTAAGGATTATGGTGAAGAGCAATTGGGATTGAATTTGAGTTTCAGGAATGTTTTGTTTTTAAATAGAGGGAAACAACGTTATACCACTTCATATACGTATTTATCCAATAAATCCAAGAATTTATTATCAGTTGGCTCTGTTGGGAATAATTTAGAAAGTCACCAATTTAATTTTGTACATAAATTTGCCAAAACTTGGTTGCTAAATACATTTTTTATTGTTGGAAAAAAGGAAAGTACAAGTGAAAACTTTGTGAGCAAGAATTTTATTATTGATGAAATTCGGTTTAATCCTAAACTATCCTATCTTTTTGATATAAACTCGAGATTTGATGTGTTCTATCAGTATGCCAGTAAGGACAATACAATTGGATTGCTTGAATCACTGAATCAACAAAAATATGGAGTTTCCTTTTCGTTCTCTAAAAATCAAAAAGCTGCCATTATTGGAGAACTAAACTATTTCTCTAATAAATTTAGTGGTAATCAGAATTCACCAGTTGCTTATCAAATGATGGAAGGTTTACAGCCAGGAAAGAATTTTACCTGGAGTTTAGTGGCTCAAAAAAAGCTGACTAAATTTCTGGATCTAAACCTAAATTATTTTGGTAGAAAAACTGAAACCAGCAAAACAATCCACACTGGAACAATACAGCTAAAAGCTTATTTTTAAAGGGCTTGTAACTATTATTACATAATAAACTTTAATTTTTACTAATTTAGCTCGCTCGATGAGTAAAGTATTTGCCATATTATTTTCTACTTTGATATTTGCTCAAAGTTCTAACATCAGTTTTGAAGATTTTTCGAAACTTAATGTTTTATTGGAGCATTCAAAGTTTCATCAGGAAACATATGGAGATAGTTTTTTTGAGTTTTTAGCTGAACATTATGGTGAGAGCACAATTCAGCACGGAAATGATCATGAGGAACATGAGGAGTTGCCTTTTAAACATCAACATGATTGTACTCATATAACTTTTGATTTTACTGCAAATCAAATGTTTAATCTTGACGGGAATCAACAAAATTTTATACAAATTCCTTTTAATTTTTTCTACGAGGAATCTTCTTCTATTTTCGAAAAACCTTCTGTTTTTCAACCACCCAAATAGACATAATTCATTACAAGCATAGGCTTGTTTTCTCTGTGTATTTCGAGTTTTCCACAGAATTAATTGTAATTAATATGAATTATGTTAGAAAATATTATAAAGTTCAGCTTAAAAAATAAGCTCATTGTTTTACTTTTTATTGGTTTTGTAATTGGTTTCGGAATCTTTTCCTTAACCAGAATATCTATTGGAGCAGTTCCAGATATAACCAATAATCAAGTACAGGTAATTACCACTTCCAGAAATCTATCAACCCAGGATGTAGAACAATTTATCACGTATCCTGTAGAGCTTGAAATGGCAAATTTGCCTGGAGTTGAAGAAATTCGTTCGGTTTCAAAATTTGGGTTGTCTGTAGTAACTATTGTTTTTGATGATGATATGGGAACGTATCTGCCAAGACAACTTATTGCAGAAAAGATAAAATCCGCTTCCGAGAATATTCCTGAAGGTTTCGGAGCTCCAGAAATGGGTCCAATTACAACAGGATTGGGAGAAATTTACCAATACATTTTAGATGTTAAACCAGGTTTTGAAGATAAATACACCACTACCGATTTACGAACCATTCAAGATTGGATTGTAAAACGACAACTTTCCGGAATTCCAGGTGTCGTTGAGGTGAATACTTGGGGAGGATTTTTAAAACAATATGAAGTTTCTGGAAATCCTCAAAAGTTGGTCTCTATGAATATCTCCATGGCTGAAATTTTTGAAGCTTTGGAAAAAAATAACAGTGTTGCTGGAGGAGGTTATATTGAAAAAAGCAATGAAGCCTATTTTATTCGTGGAGAAGGTTTGGTTACTTCCCTTGAAGATATTGGAAATATTGTGGTAAAAAACAGCAATGGGCTGCCTATTTACATTAGGGACATTGCAAAAGTTGGATTTGGAAGCGCAACACGATTTGGTGCTATTACGGGGAATGGTCAAGGTGAAAAGGTGTTGGGACAAATCATGATGCTAAAAGATGGCAATTCAAAACAGATAATAGATGCTGTTAAAGAACGTGTGGAATCCATCCAAAGTACATTACCAGAAGGTGTCTTTATCAATGGATTTTTAGAGCGAAGTGAATTAATAAATAAGACCACATTTACAGTTGCAGAAAACCTGATTTTGGGTTCACTGATTGTGATTTTTATTGTGGTATTGTTATTGGGAAATCTGCGTTCTGGATTGGTGGTTGCTTCGGTAATTCCGTTAAGTTTATTATTTGCTTTATCCTTTATGTATATATTCGGGATTGATGCCAACCTTATGAGTTTGGGAGCGATCGATTTTGGAATTATCATAGATGGAGCAGTTATTATTGTTGAATTCATAGCCTTTCAAATTACAGCTCAAAGTGCAAAAATTAAATCCTTATCAATTAAAGAACAGCAATCAAACATTGATGATATTACCTTAAAGAGTGCCTCAAAAATGATGAATTCGGCTGTGTTTGGTCAGCTGATAATTTTACTGGTATTCATTCCAATTCTATCATTAAGTGGTGTCGAAGGAAAAATGTTCAAACCTATGGCATTAACATTCAGTTTTGCATTGATTGGAGCCATGATATTCTGTTTGACATATGTTCCAGTTATTTCTTCTATGTTTTTAAAACCATCAATACAAAGTGACAAAAATATTTCGGTAAGGTTGATGAAATTATTATCAAAATCGTATAAACCAGTTATACATTGGGCTTTATTTCATAAAAGGATAATTTTAGGACTTTCTGTAGTTATTTTAGCTTTAACAGCTTGGTTGTTTAGTAGTATGGGAGGTGAATTTGTTCCAACTTTAGATGAAGGCGATTTTGTGATTCAGCCAGTTTTAAAAACAGGAACGTCCTTAACCAAAACCATTGAAACAACAACCAAAATAGAACAGATTTTGCTGGATAATTTTCCAGAAGTGGAACAAGTGGTTACACGTATTGGAGCTGCAGAAGTTCCAACAGACCCAATGTCTATGGAAGAAAGTGATGTCATTATCAAACTAAAACCAAAGGACGAATGGGTTTCGGCATCAAGTAAAGATGGTTTAGCTGATAAATTCAAGGAAGCACTTGAGATTATCCCAGGAATGGAAGTGGAATTTACCCAACCAATCGAAATGCGTTTTAATGAGCTCATTACTGGAGTAAGAGCAGATGTGGCTATTAAAATTTTCGGAGAAGATTTGAATGTATTATCAACAAAAGCGGATGACATTAAATCGCTTATTGAAAATGTTGAAGGTGCTTCAGATATTTCTGTTGAAAAAGTTGAAGGATTACCACAAATGAGTGTTATCTACAATAGAAGTAAAATTGCTCGTTATGGATTGAACATAGCCGATTTGAACAGACTTATTTCTATGGGATTTGGAGGCGAAAAAGTTGGAAGTGTATTCGAAGGAGAAAAACGATTTGATATGGTCATGAGGTTAGATACCCAAAGTAGAAACAGCATTGATGATCTTAAAAACTTATATGTAGATACTCCAAAAGGAATCAAAGTCCCTTTAAGCGAATTGGCTGATATTTCTTATACCAAAGGTCCTGCTCAAATTTCAAGAGATGATACAAAACGAAGAATAGTAGTTGGTATTAATGTTAGAAACAGAGACCTTCAATCTGTAGTTGATGATGTTAGAGGATTAATTGAAGCTAACATCAAATTGCCACCTGGTTATAGTATTACCTATGGTGGACAATTCGAAAACTTACAAAATGCTACCTCTCGATTAAAAGTAGCAGTACCAATTGCACTCTTACTTATTTTTATCATGTTGCATTTTGCTTTTGGTTCTGTGCAGGAAGCCTTTATGGTGTTTACTGCCATTCCATTGTCAGCAGTTGGAGGTGTTTTATTGTTGTGGCTTCGTGGTTTGCCTTTTAGTATTTCGGCTGGAGTTGGATTTATTGCATTATTTGGTATTGCAGTTCTTAACGGAATTGTTTTGATTGAACATTTTAAGGAATTGAAAGAACAAGGAGTTGATGATATAGAGGAACGCATAAAACGAGGAACTTTAGAACGATTAAGACCTGTTCTGTTAACTGCTGCAGCTGCAGCTTTAGGCTTTTTACCTATGGCAATTTCAACAAATGCAGGAGCGGAAGTACAACGTCCATTGGCAACAGTAGTTATTGGTGGACTGGTTACAGCAACAGCACTAACATTAATTGTACTTCCAGTTTTATACGCTTGGTTTGAAGAACGAAAAATGAAGAAAATAAACAAAACTGGAATCGTTACTATTGCTTTATTGATGATTTCTTTTGGAATGAATGCGCAACAAAAACCATTAACTATTGATGAAACAATTGCATTAGCTGTAGAAAATAACGCAGGTTTAAAGGCATCGTCTTTAAAAGTTGATGAAAGCAAAGCCTTAATCAATAGTGCTTTTAGTTTTGATAAAACATCTGTATATTATAATTATGATGAAAATAATATGGCAGTCAATAATGAACCTTTAAAGGTGTTTGGAGTGTCACAGGATTTTAAATTTCCAACGGTTTATTTTGCTGATAAAAAGGTGAACAAAGCGCAGTTTGATTTGGAAGAATCGAATTATAACATCAACCTTCAAACAATTAAAAAAGAAGTGTCGTTAGCATTTTACAATTTAAGTTATGCGAAAAATAAAGCTGAAACCTTTCAGTTGTTAGACAGTTTGTATCAAAATTTTGCGCATGCTGCAAAACGTCGTTTTGAGTTAGGAGAAAGCAATTATCTGGAAATGATAACTGCTCAATCCAAACAAAAGCTACTTCAAACACAATATAAACAGGCACTTCAAGAAGTGATAATGAACAAAGAACAACTTAAAAAAGTGGTTCAAGTTGATTCTATTGCAATTGAAAATACAACTTCAAATAAACGGGAATTAAATGCTATCTCTCAAAACAATGTTGGATTGCAATATTTTGAAAACAATAAATTGTATTACAAAGCACTTCAACAACAGGAAAAGCAAAGCCTCTTACCAGATTTAAGCGCAGAGTATTTTCAGGGCACAAACAGCACCTTGAACAGCAATATTAAAGGTTATCAGTTTGGAGTTAAAATTCCGATTCTGTTTGGTGGAAACGCATCAAAAATTAAAGCATCAAAATTAGCGTATCAAGCTATAGAAGAAGAGCAAAATGATTACAAAGTAAAATATGTAGCAGAATATAATTCACTTCTCGCAAAACTGGAACAATTCAATGAAGCTATTAGTTACTATGAAATGCAAGGGAAAAACCTTTCAGAAGAAATTATTAAAACAGCAGAACGCAGTTTTAAACATGGCGAGATTGACTTCTTTCAGTACATACAAAGCATTGAAAACGCTAAAGAAATTGAGCTAATCTATTTAGAAAATCTAAACAATTATAATCAAACAGTTATAGCAATTAACTATTTATTCTTATAAAAGCCCATAATGGGCATTTGGCAAGCAAAATCAACACAAATCGAAATAATTAAAAACTTAAATACAGTTACTTACAAAATTTAATGAGATGAAAACAATAACTATGAATCGTATATATATCCTCTTAATTTCACTTGTTTTTATAGCATGTGGAAAGGAAAAACAACAGCCATCGGCAACAGAACAAACTGTTGAAGACAATATAATTTCAGTTTCAAAAAACCAATTTGAAAGTGAAAAAATGCAGTTAGGAACTCTAACAGAACAAGCCTTTAATGAAGTTGTAAAAACAACTGGATTTATAGATGTTCCACCTCAAAACAAAGCAAGTGTTAGCACGTTTTTAGGAGGTTATGTTAAGCGAACTCCGTTACTGGTTGGAGATAAAATTAGAAAAGGGCAATTGGTTGCAACTCTCGAAAATACTGAATATGTGGAGTTACAGCAACAATATTTAGAAGTTGCTGAACAGTTGAATTACTTAAAATCAGAATTCACCAGACAACAAACCCTTTTTAATGAAAAAATAACATCGCAAAAGAATTACTTAAAAGCTGAAAGCACCTATAAAAGTGCAAAAGCACATTACAATGGATTGCGTCAAAAATTGAAAATGATGCATATGAATCCAACTTTGGTTGAGCAAGGGAATATATCGTCAACCATTAATTTATATGCTCCAATTGCTGGTTTTGTAACGAAAGTAAATGTTAGCAATGGAACTTTTGTATCGCCTTCAGATGAGGTTATTGAAATAGTCAATACAGACCACATTCATTTAGAATTATCTGTTTTTGAAAAAGATATTTTAAAAATTAAAAAGGATCAAGTCATAAAATTTAAAATTCCGGAATCATCCGATGAGATTTTTGAAGCAGAAGTACATTTAGTAGGAACGTCTATTGATGAGAATAACAGAACCATTAAAGTTCATGGCCATATTGATGACGACTCAAAAAACAACTTCATTATGGGAATGTTCATTGATGCTGATATTTTAACTGATGCTAAAAAAAGTAAGGCCTTACCAAAAGAAGCCATAACAGAAATAGGAGGTGACTATTTTGCCTTGATTTTAAAGGATAAGTCTAATGAAGATTATTCATTCGAAAAAGTAAAATTAGAAGTTGGAAAACAATCTGAAGATTTTGTGGAAGTACTGGATTTTGTTGATTTTACTGATAGGCAAGTACTTACAAAGGGAGGCTTCATGTTAATTT
>CAYTSL010000045.1:0-10797 GCA_964440415.1 uncultured Flavobacteriaceae bacterium | reverse complement strand
GGTAGTTTTTCTGAAAGAATTCTGTTAAAGCTAAATTAGAGAGAATAAGTGTAAATGCATAGATGGTGTCTTCTATTGGAATAGTAAATAAACGGAAGCCTAAATTTTCATCATTATTATACCAAACAACTTCATCTTCAATAAAACTACCAGTTAATATTCCATTTACTATAAAAAAAGGAATTAGCATAACAAAAAAAGTCAGAAA
Source organism: uncultured Flavobacteriaceae bacterium (assembly GCA_964440415.1). Classification (GTDB taxonomy): domain Bacteria; phylum Bacteroidota; class Bacteroidia; order Flavobacteriales; family Flavobacteriaceae; genus Site-B1. The sequence continues at coordinate 10,589 of CAYTSL010000045.1, read as the reverse complement.
GTATTTTTGCAGCAATGGCTCATTCGTTTTTAAGACAATCGGAACTAAAATAATTGCATATAAAAAGTTGATTAGGGTATACCATTTATCGTAATTAAAAATGATTGAAATTAAGAGAATTCCTAAAAGGACATAACTGATTAATCTAGTTAATTTTGATGAAATCTTGAGTTTAGGAAAATAAGCCAGCAAGGCATAATGGGTGAATACACAAGCATAAGGGATACAAATAAAGAATAGCCATTCTTCTATTGGCAAGCTAAATAGTCTATACTCTAAAAAATAAGTATCGTTAAAACCCCAAATTCCATTTTGAGTAAATATTACATCCCAAGGGATAAAGATCAACATGGTTAAAATCATTGATAAACTCAATGATTTCCAATACTTGAAAAATTTTAACCTAGGATGGAAACTAAAAATAAAAGGAATTGAAATAGATCCTAAATCAAGAAGTAAATACAGATAGTTCATCTGCTATTTTTTGAAGAATTTAAAAGGGACTACCAACATACCAAAACATTCTCCTTCTTCTTTCCCCAAATGTTTATGGTGAATTTTATGTGCTCTTCTAACACCTTTAGCATACCAATTATTGGCATTCCTTAACATTTTAAAACGTTGATGAATAAATATGTCATGTACTAAAAAATAGGCCGCACCATAAGCCATAATTCCTAGGCCAATAGGTAAACAAAACCACACTGCTTCATAACTCCACAAATAGAAACAAATCATGCTGACAATAGCATAAAAAATAAAAAAAGCATCATTGCGTTCAAACCAAGAATCATGATCTTTTTTATGATGATCCCTGTGAAGTGACCATAAAAAACCATGCATGATATATTTATGGGTAAACCATGCCATAAACTCCATTATAGAGAACGTGCCTAAAAACACAAATATCCAGAATACTGTTTTCATAATAAATGCTTTACAACAAATTTAATTGATATTTGACATAACTCCTGGTAAGGATATATATTTTTTTATAGTTTGGCACTCTTATTCGCGAGTTCTTAATTTCTAAAGCAGGGGTTTTCTTCAGTCTTTTTAATAGCTGTCTATAATATCTGTAGGCCATAAAAACCCCAAATTTGGCTTCTATTGGTAACATTCTTATTCCTTTCATTCCTTCTTCAAAATCCCTCTCAATATCATCAATTATTGCTTGTTTAGAACCCTCGTCCAATCGGTTCAAATCTGTATTTGGGAAATAGGTTCTATTTAAACTGTCATGATCTGCCTTTAAGTCTCTTAAGAAGTTCACTTTTTGAAATGCTGAACCTAGAGCCATAGCCGAATTCTTAAGTTCACTGTATTTTGTTTTATCTCCATTCACAAAAACCTTTAAACACATTAAACCTACAACATCTGCCGATCCATATATATACTCTTTAAATTCCACTTCTGTTAAATACTCTTTTTTGTATAGATCCATTCGCATACTTTTTAAGAATGAATTCACTAGACTTTTGTCAATACTATATTTGTGAAATGTATTTTGAAAGGAATTTAAAATAGGATTCATACTTATCTTGTCTTCCAATGCTCGTTCCAGATCAACAACAAAATAATTAAACAGTTCTTCCTTTTTATAGTCATGAAAAGAATCAACTATTTCGTCTGCAAAACGCACGAAACCGTATATATTATAAATATCCTGCCGAATTGATTTAGAAAGCATCTTTGTAGCAAGTGAAAAAGATGTGCTATAAGATTTAGTAACAATCTTACTGCAATCATTAGAGACTGTATCAAAAATAGATTTCATAGCTTAATTTTTTTGATATTTAGTTATTAATTCTGCGACTAGTTTTCCTGAAATTAAGGCAGGAGGAACGCCAGGACCTGGAACAGTTAACTGACCGGTAAAAAATAAATTCTTAACCTTCTTACTTCTTAATTTTGGTCTTAAAAAAGCCGTTTGCAAAAGCGTATTAGCCATTCCATATGCATTTCCTTTATAAGAATTATAATCCTTAATAAAATCATTCAAACAAAAGGACTCTTTAAATATAATATTGTTTTTTACATTTTGAGAAGTGACCAACTCAAAACGACTAATAATTTTTTTAAAATATTTTTCTCTTAATTCTTCGGTATCCTCTATTCCGGGTGCTAAAGGAATCAAGAATATTCCAGCTTCTTTACCTTTTGGCGCTGAAGAGTTATCTGTTATAGAGGGAAAACTAGCGTAGAACAAAGGTTCTTCAGGCCATTTAGGGTCATCATAGATCGCTTCTGCATGTGTATCAAAATCAACATCAAAAAACAAGGTATGATGATTGACATTTTTTAGTTTTTTATCAAAGCCAACATAAAAAAGTAAAGAGGATGGTGCAAATGTTTTTTTGGCCCAATATTTTTCAGAATATTGACGGTAAGGTTTTTCTATTAGAGTTTCAGTGTGGTGATAATCGGCACCACTAAGCACGATATCTGATAAATGGGTTTTTCCATTAGATATGATTCCTTTAACCGTTTTATTTTCAACTATAATTTTATCCACAGAGGAATTAGTATGAATTGTAACCCCAAGTTCATTTGCTAATGATTCCATTGCCAAAATAACCTGATACATCCCTTTTTTTGGATGAAATGTGCCAATACCAAAATCGGCATAATTCATAAAATTGTAGAAGGACGGTGTTTTACTTGGTTTAGCTCCAAGAAACAATACTGGAAATTCTAGTATTTGGGCGAGTCTGTTATTTTTAAAATCTTTCCGGACATCCCTTTTAATGTTACTTACAAACTGATTTAATTTTTTTATAGTTTTTGTTGTTACCAGTTCTAATGGCGACTCTCCAGGATTGTAAACTAGATCTTTAATTGCTATGTCATAATTTGATTTAGCAGAATTAATAAACTTCATAAGTTTTACAGAACTGCCAGCTTCTTCCTGTTCAAATGCATCACAGATTTTTTCAATTGTGTCATCTATGGTGATGTAGTCATCTTTTCCAAAATAAACACTGTATGCTGGGCTCAATTTATCCAATTTGTAATAGTCTGAAGGGACTTTTCCAAAATCCGAAAAAAATCGTTCAAAAACATCAGGCATCCAATACCAAGTTGGACCTATATCAAAGGTAAATCCATCCTTTTTTAATTGTCTAGCTCTACCACCAACAGTTGAATTTTTTTCATAAACCGTCACTTCGTATCCTTGCTTTGCAAGATAACAGGATGCTGCAAGTGATGAAAATCCGGAACCAATTATTGTTACTGATTTTGACATAATTTTAATTAGTCTTCAAGTCTTTCAACTAAATTCTCAATAGATGAAAACTTCTTTATTTGTGGTGGAATTTTTGATGAATTAACATGCTCTAATAATCTACCCAGTATCCAGAGCTCATTTTTAGTAGACTTCAAAATTACTTCGTTGAATTCTTTTAAATAATCATTTATGTGATCTTTCTCCGGTTTGACAGTAAAATAGGATATAAAAACTAGGTCATCATAATAATTTAATAGGGAAGACAAACTTTTAATTGGAACGGTTGGTCCAAGATATATAGAATGATAGCCTCTACTTACAAGCTCATACTGTGTAAATAATAAACCAATATCATGAATTTCATTCATTGGTAAGTAGAGAACAAAAGTTTGTATTTTATCTGATTTCGTCTGTATTTGCAGCTTCTCAATATTTAGCAATATTTTTTGTCTGATAAGTGTTGATATAAAATGCTCATGAGCTATTGAGATAGTATCCGTCTGCCACAATGTGCCTAATTCTGTCAAAAACGGCATAAATACTTCATTTACAATTTCCTTAAATGATTTTTCTTTTTTAAGATTATTGTAGGTTTTGTAAAAAAGGACTTGATCAAAATTTAGCATTGCTAACTTAAAGGAATTAATAGCGTGGTTTTCAGCGTTATCTTTTAAGGCTATTTCGTTAACATATGATGATATTTCCTTCTCATTGAGATTTGATATTTTAGAAATTTTGTAACCATTCTTATTTAAGAATGTAACATTAAGTAGTTTTTGAAGATTTTCTAAATCGTAATTTCTTATGTTGGTATCGGTCCTGTTGGGCTGTAATAAATTATAACGTTTTTCCCAAATTCTAATGGTGTGCGCTTTGATACCACTCAAGTTTTCGAGGTCTTTAATACTAAACTCATTCTTAATATTGTTCATAATAAATAATAAATAGTTAAACAATAGTAACTAAAAATTATGGTTTATAAAATTTATTAAGAAAACTTTTACAAATAAAAGTGCGCACGAGAAGACTCGAACTTCCACATTCTAAGCGAATACTAGCCCCTCAAGCTAGCGCGTCTACCAATTCCGCCACGTGCGCGTTTGCAAGCAATAAAAATAAAAAAAGTTAAGCACATTTGCTTAACTTTTTTTGTGACCTGGCTGGGGCTCGAACCCAGGACCCTCTCCTTAAAAGGGAGATGCTCTACCAACTGAGCTACCAGGTCATTGATATGGTTTTAAAAACGAGGTGCAAATATAATTTGTTTAATTTTATAAAACAACGCTTTTACAGAGATATTTTTCTTTTTTTTGTAGTCTAGGTTTTATACCTTTTAACATCAGAATTTCTTGTATTTATGAAGATTATTTTACTAGGTTATATGGCTTCAGGTAAGTCAACAATTGGAAGATTATTTGTAAAAATAATTGGATATAAGTTCATTGATTTAGACTCGTTCATAGAGAAAAAGGAAGGAAAGTCCATTTCACAAATATTTAAAGAAAAAGGCGAAGTTTATTTTAGAAAGGTTGAAAACGTCTATTTAAAGGAATTGCTGTCAACAAAAGAAAAATGCATTATTTCATTAGGTGGTGGAACTCCTTGTTATGCTAATAATATGCAACTAATAAAAGAGGATAAAGACTCGGTTAGTTTTTATTTAAAAACTTCAATTAAAGAAATTGTGAATAGGTTAATGACTGAAAAAGAGGAAAGACCTTTGGTATCTGGAATTAGTTCAAAAGATTCCATGGCTGAATTTGTAGCGAAACATCTTTTTGAAAGAAACCCTTTTTATACCAACGCAGATTATATTGTGAATACTGATGGGAAGACCAAGGAACAAATAGTAGAAGAAATAGTATTTAAACTATTCTAAACTAGCTTTATAGTCTTTACCAGTTAATACAACATCTACATGCTCGTGCAATGAGGTGGATAAAGAAATACCTTTAAAATCTGCCTTTACAGGATATTTTTTGTGATTTCTATTTACTAAAACGGCTGTTTTAAATTGTTTTAAAGGGACTTCTAAAAAGTGTTTAACACCATAAACAAGCGTAGTTCCAGAATTTAATACATCATCTATTAAAACCACAGATTTATTTTTATAATCATTTTCTGAAATAGAAGTAGTTATTGGATTTCTAGGGTTCTTTTTGTCAATACTTACTTTGCATAACAGTGGACTTATATTAGATATCTTGGTTAAAGCCAATTTAAGCTGTTTTGCAAGAATGTATCCGTTACTTTCAATACCTGCCAAGATAATTTCATTTTCATTGACGTTACATTCATAAATTTGATAGGCAATCCTTCTAATCTTATGTTTTATTTCTTCATGAGTCAGTATGGTATTCTCTTGCAATGTCATTTAATCGATTTTTTTTCAAAGATAAAAAAGAGTTCTCTATCCATCCGAGGTTTTATTGAATTATATGCTGGTTCCAATGTATTAATAAAAAAATGGGGCGAAAAATACTGGAGATATTCTTCTTCGCTTCCTCCAAATGGTGGACCTTCAGAAGTTAACTCAAAATCAAATAAAAGACCTACCAGTTTTCCTTTGTCAGCTAACAAGTTACTCATTTTTTGAACGTAATCATTTCTTAAAATAGGATCTAAAGCACAAAAAAAAGTTTGTTCAATTATTAAATCGAATGTATCATTGAATTCAAAAAAATCTTTTTGAATAAGATGAGAATCAGGAATGACTTTAACTCGCTTCTTTAAATTTTTTAAAGGCTGTAAAGCAATATCTAAAACAAATAAATTTTTAAATCCTTGATTCCACAAGTACTCGGCCTCATGACTATTCCCTGCACCAGGAATCAAAATTCTCAATTCCTTGTTTTCTAACTGATCAATATAATTTTTAATTGGAGTGGAAATATGACCTATATCCCAACCCGTTTTATTGTTTACATACTTTTGCTCCCAATATTTTTTATCGAATCTATTCATTTTCGTCATTCAAATTTTCTAGATCTCTTCTATCTTTTTTCGTTGGTCTTCCTGTTCCTTTTTTTCTATAATAATCTTTTGCATATTTTAGCTGTTCTTGAGTTAAAAAAGCTTCTTTTGGAGTGACATCTATTCTATAAATATCAACTAATTTGGCACCAACTCTGCTAGAAGGTAGGTCATTAACAATTATTTCATAATTAATCTGGTCTTTTCTTATAACTATTTTGTTTGTTGGGTAAACCTCTCTACTCGGTTTTACAACCAAGCCGTCCACCTTAATATGTCCTTTCTTACAGGCAGTTGTAGCTATATTTCTTGTTTTGAAATACCTTACGCACCATAGAAACTTATCAACACGCATATAATAAAACTAAATTCTACGTTAATGTTATTGCACAAAAATATTATAAAATTTATCTTGCGACCAGAAAAAATGGCAATAATGAAAATTAAAAATTACGCATTAGTACTTTTCGTTCTAATATTAGGGTTTTATTCATGTGGGGATGATGACGATGAAATAGTTACAGTACCTCCAAGGGATAGAGCAGAACAATATTTAGTTGATATTGATTCGATAGAGGAATTTTTATCTACGCATTTTTATAATTATGAAGAATTCCAGGCAGACCCAAACAGTTCTACTTTTGAGATTGAATTTGATACTATTGCTGGTTTGAACATTGACAAGACCCCATTGATTGATCAAGTTGAAGACAAGTTAGTTTATGATGCAGAAGAAGTAGAATATAAATTATATTACCTTAAAGTAAGAGAAGGTTTAGGAGATACTCCTACTTTTGGAGATTCTACATACGTAACATATAAAGGACTACTTATTAACCAGGATGTATTTGATAGTTCACCGGTTCCTATTTGGTTTCAATTACCAAGTCTTGTTCAGGGATTTAGAGAAGGTGCCGTTGAATTTAATGGAGCAACAGGATTTACAGAAAACCCTGATGGTACCTTTACATATGATGATTTTGGAATTGGTGCTATGTTCTTGCCTTCTGGACTAGGATATTACAATTCGCCAATAGCTGGAACGACTGCTTATGCACCATTAATTTTTACAATTAAGATGTTAAGTGTTGATGACGCCGATCAAGACAATGATGGCATTTTGAATATTTATGAAGATTTAGATAATGACAGAAATTTGTTTAGTGATGATACAGATGAAGATTTGATTCCTGATTTTTTAGATTCAGATGATGATGGTGATAATATATTAACTAAATATGAAGATTTGGATGGAGATGGAGACCCACGAAATGATGATTCTGATAATGATGGAGTACCAAATTATCTAGATAAGGATTCAACCGTTTCAACTCAAGATTAATAAAAAAAAACCGCATTTAGCGGCTTTTTTTTTCGTTGTATATTTACAAGAAAACAAACAAACTGACTATCAATTGGCTTGGTCTTGTGTCCAATCTATCATTTATGTCAATTCCATTATTGTCTAAAAATGAAGCTTCATTATCACTAAAACCTCTTTCATATCGAAGATCTAATCCAAATTTTTCAAAATTTGCAGCTATACCAAAGTTTAATCCAACACTCAAATCACTATCAACATTATCAATACTTATATCACCAAATTTAGAATCTAAAATATATTGAAAAGAAGGACCTGCAAAAACACTCAAAGGGCCTAAAACTTTAATCCCAAGTAAAAGAGGTGCATCCAACTTTTTCATGCTAAAAGATTCATCCTTATAATCACTTTTTGTGCTTGTATAAACCAGTTCTGGGCGGAAATAAAGACTATTCCCAATTTTCCCAAACACACCTAAATGAAAACCAACATTTCTATCAGGATCTTGATAGGTTTCGCTAATCGATTCAAAATAGTTACCATTAGCGTTGTAATTCAGTCCACCTTTAACACCAAATTTGGTATTGTTTTGTGAGATAACAATGGTTGAAGTTAGTAACAAAGCAATAAAAAATAATTGTTTCATAATCTATTCGTTTTAAGATTTATAATTAGTAAACGACTTAAAGATTTTATTATTTTCTTTTTGTCACAGTTTCCACCGCTTTTACTATGGCTTTACTGTCTAACCCGTACTTCTCCATTAATTGAGCTGGAGTTCCAGATTCTCCAAAAGTATCATTAGTAGCAACAAATTCTTGGGGTGCTGGACAATTTTGGCTCAAAACTCGTGCTACGCTCTCTCCTAATCCACCATAATAGTTATGTTCTTCTGCTGTTACTATGCAACCAGTTTTCTTGACCGAATCGAGAATTGCTTTTTTGTCTAGTGGTTTTATAGTATGAATATTGATAACCTCTGCCTTAATACCTTTTTCAAATAATACTTCGGCAGCCTGCAAAGCTTCCCAAACTAAATGTCCTGTTGCAACAATTGTAACGTCGTTCCCATCTTGTAAACGAATAGCTTTACCTATTTCAAACTTTTGGTCTGCTGGAGTAAAGTTTGGTACTGCAGGCCTACCAAAGCGCAAATATACAGGACCTTGATGATCAGCAATAGCTATTGTAGCGGCCTTTGTTTGATTAAAATCACATGTGTTAATTACAGTCATTCCAGGTAACATCTTCATAAGCCCAATATCTTCAAGTATTTGATGCGTCGCTCCATCTTCGCCAAGAGTTAATCCAGCATGTGATGCACAGATTTTTACATTTTTATTAGAATAAGCAATACTCTGACGTATTTGGTCATAAACTCTACCTGTCGAGAAATTTGCAAATGTGCCTGTGAAAGGAATTTTTCCACCTATGGTCATTCCAGCTGCAATTCCCATCATATTGGCTTCGGCAATGCCAACTTGAAAGAATCTCTCTGGATTTTCCTCAATAAACTTATCCATTTTTAAAGATCCAATAAGATCAGCGCAAAGCGCAACAACATCTGGATTGGTTCTTCCTAATTCCGCTAAACCTTCTCCAAATCCACTTCTTGTATCTTTTTTCTCTGTGTATGTGTATTTTTTCATTTCTAGTTTTCGATTGATGATTAATAGTCTCCTAAAGTTTCTGGATTTTGAGAAAGCCCTGTTGCCAGTTGTTCGTCATTAGGCGCTTTACCATGCCAAGCGTGAGTATGCATCATAAAATCTATCCCATGTCCCATTACGGTTTTCAATAACACACAAACTGGTTTTCCATTTCCTGTTTTGTCTTTTGCCTCAGACATTCCTTTTAAGATGGCCTCAACGTTATTGCCTTCATTTATTTCTAATACAATCCAGCCAAATGCTTCAAATTTATCTTTAACATTACCAAGAGATAAGACTTCATTAGTTGGGCCATCAATTTGCTGACCATTCAAATCTACTGTAGCTATCAAATTATCAATTTTTTTCGCAGAGGCATACATAATAGCTTCCCAGTTTTGCCCTTCCTGAAGCTCTCCATCACCATGCAAACTATAAATTAAGTGATTATCATTATTTAATTTTTTTGTTTGTGCTGCACCAATGGCTACTGATAGTCCTTGACCTAGAGACCCTGAAGCAATTCTAACTCCGGGAAGTCCTTCATGTGTTGTAGGGTGACCTTGCAATCGTGAATTCAACAATCTAAAGGTGTTTAATTCCTCAACAGGAAAGTAACCAGCTCTCGAAAGGACACTATAAAATGCAGGAGAAATATGTCCATTGGACAGGAAAAATATATCCTCATTCTTGCCATCCATGTCAAAACCTTCATTTCTATCCATTATCTCATTAAAAAGTGCAACAAGAAATTCTGCACATCCTAAAGAGCCTCCTGGATGACCAGAATTTACTTTGTGAACCATTCTCAAAATATCTCTACGAACTTGAGTGGTTAAATCTTCTAATTGTTGAATTTTTGGCATGCTTTTTTAGTTAGAATTTAGGACTCAAAAATAACTTATTATGACTCTTAAAAAAAGAAATTTTGGGCTAATTTAAAGGCATAAATTGGCATTGTTGATAAGGCTTATGTATTGTTAATAAGTTAATTTAATTACAATTCTATTAAATACAATTTAGAGTTATTTATATTTGCCCACTAGTGGTAGAAATGTATGCAATTTGAACTAAAATCTAAAGATCAAAATAGTAAAGCCAGAGCAGGAGTTATTAGTACAGATCATGGTGCAATTGAAACACCAATATTTATGCCTGTTGGAACTGTCGCCTCGGTAAAAGGAGTGCATCAACGTGAATTGAGAAATGATATTAATGCAGATATTATTCTCGGTAATACGTATCACTTATACCTACGTCCAAAAACTCAAATTATAGAAAATGCTGGTGGACTTCATAAGTTCATGAACTGGGATAGAAATATCTTAACCGATTCGGGTGGATACCAAGTTTATTCTTTATCTGCTAATCGAAAAATTAAAGAAGAAGGTGTTAAATTTAAAAGCCATATAGATGG
>CAYTSL010000044.1:0-10873 GCA_964440415.1 uncultured Flavobacteriaceae bacterium | reverse complement strand
CCAAAAGAACGAACACAGCCAGCAATGGAAGTGGATTTACACATTCATCAGCTAACTAATTCAACTCGAGGTATGACCAATCATGATATGTTGACCTTACAGTTGGATACTGCAAAAAGACAATTGGAATTTGCAATAAGAAAAAAAATACAACGAGTCGTTTTTATTCATGGAGTAGGTGATGGAGTTCTAAAACTAGAACTTCAGTATTTATTTGGCAGATATGATAATGTCAAGTACTATGATGCCAACCTTCAAAAATACGGTTTGGGGGCGACTGAAGTTTATATTTACCAAAATGTGGCTTCTAATTAAAATCCGGAGTAAGAGTTCTTTCGGATGTTGGTGTAGGATCTAATGTTCCAAAAGCATATTCTGATTGTGTTAAAGGATACAATTCAAAGTCTGTAATTGTTGCTGTAATAGTAAACGTTTGCTCAATTGTATGTTCCCTAAAAGCCGTTGCAGTTATTGTTTCTGATACTTGGTCATTTAAATAATCAGCTCCAATTGAATTATCTGTTATGTCATCAGTTGGGTTTTGATTTATCGTTTCATTTTCTTCATCTCTAGTATCAACACCATCTCCATCATCATCTTTATCCAGATAATCAGGAATTCCATCTAAATCCCAATCTTGAGCATTCAATAATCCATCGGAAGCTGAGTAATTAGGAAATTCCTTAAGTGTTTCAACATTATCACCATCGTCATCATCATCTAAATAATTAGGTATTCCATCTTCATCTGTATCATCATCTTCTAAATTACCATTTTCATTTATATCTTCTAATTCTGCAGGGATGCCATCGTTGTCATCTTCTGTTAAAACAGTTTCCACGGTTACTGTTCCTGTTGTACTTTCAGAATTATTAGTAATTGTAATATCTGGTGTAACTGGTTCGCAAAAATAGGGTGTTGGTAACATTTCATTGTAGGTCCGGTAATGAAAGGTGTTAGCACTGGAAGTTAATTCAAATGTATCTGAAGAATTCACTAACAAGTTATCGTCATCTAATTCAATAAAAGAACCAATAGTATCATTTAATTTAATTGACAATGATTCAAATGGATCATTTTTGGTTTTATAAAAAACCAATTCAGAAGAATCTTCACAATAACTAAAGGTGTCTTCAAAGTCTAAATCAACAGTAATGATATCACCATCATTACAATTGGTCAACAACAAACAAACAATTAAAATAGAGATGAGATTACGCATAATATTATTCTAAATAAGAGCAAAAATAAGTAAATGAGTATTTATAACGTTACACATTGTGAATAATTTTATTAGTGAAACTCTATTATTAAAAGACTGTAGGTCGCATTAAAAATAGTTAGTAGAACTAATCCCGCTTTCTAGTGGGATCTTATCCAAAGTAAATCGTCTAATTAATAGCTATATTTGTCTATTATCCTTTATTCTCACTACTTTTGGATTGAAAACTCGGTATTTTTTATGAAGCAAATTTATTTTGATAGCGCAGCAACAACTCAAGTTAGACAGGAGGTCATAGATAGAATGACTAAAGTGTTGACAGAAAATTACGGTAATGCGTCATCTTCTCATAGTTTTGGCAGGTCTTCTAAGACCCTGGTTGAATTGGCTCGAAAAAATATTGCTAAACAGCTCAACGTAACTGCGGGAGAAATTGTATTTACTTCTGGAGGGACAGAGGCAGATAACCTGGTTTTAAGAAGTTGCGTTAGGGACTTGGGTGTAAAAAATATCATTACTTCTAAAATAGAGCACCATGCTGTACTGCACACTGTTGAACAGCTGGCAAGAGAATATGGAGTTATTAATCATTTTGTTGATCTGGATAAGAAAGGTGGAATTGATTACTCACACTTAAAAGACTTATTAGAATCAAATGAACAATGCTTGGTTAGCCTAATGCATGTCAATAATGAAATTGGAAATTTGTTAGATATTAAGCTAGTAGCCAATTTATGTAAAGAACATAAGGCTTTATTTCATAGCGATACTGTACAATCTGTTGGACATTTCGAGTTGGATTTACAGGAAATTCCAATTGATTTTCTAGCCGTCAGTGCTCATAAATTTCATGGACCTAAAGGTGTTGGTTTTGCATTTATAAGAAAAAATTCAGGCATAAAACCACTAATAATAGGTGGAGAGCAGGAGAGAGGGTTTAGAGCGGGAACTGAAAGCCTACATAATATTATTGGCTTAGAAGAATCTTTAAACTTTGCTTATAAAAATTTAACTAAAGAACATCAGTACATTTTAGGAATCAAGCAATACTTTATTGAAAGACTTAACAAAGAATTTCCAATTATTAAGTTTAATGGTTATAGTGGTGATATAGATAAAAGTACGTATACCATGATCAATGTTTGTTTACCCGTTGACCCTAAAAAATCTTCAACTTTGCTATTTCAATTGGATCTAAAAGGCATTGCATGTTCTAAAGGAAGTGCTTGCCAAAGTGGAAGTGATCAGGGTTCGCACGTTTTATCTCAAATTTTAGATGATGCAGATATGCTAAAGCCTTCAATTAGGTTTTCGTTTAGTAAGTACAATACAAAAGAGGAAGTTGATTATGTAATTGATATTTTGAAGGAGTTTATAAATACTTAAATTTTAGTACTAAAAAAGCCTATCATCGGATAGGCTTCTGAATTTCATTAAACTAGAAAGTATATATTAAATAACTATTACGTTTACTGCGTTCAATCCTTTTTTTCCTTCTTCTAAATCGAATTCTACTTCATCACCTTCTTTAACTTCATCGATTAAACCAGAAATGTGTACAAAATGTTCTTTGTCAGAACCTTCTTCTGAAATGAATCCATAACCTCTAGAATCATTGAAGAATTTCACTATTCTTTTACCCATTGTTAAAATTTAAATATTAATTATTAAATATTAGAATTTTTAGATTAATGTTTTGCACTAAAACAAGGGGAGCAATCACTTAATTTTAACCGAATCTAAAACCGCATTGTGGTTCTTAAATTGAATACTCTAGGGGTCAAATAATTGGGAATTGCAAATTGTCTTTGGCTATACACATCTCTAACCCAAGTATTTGTAATAGAATTTTGCACATCAAACATATTAAAGATCTCAAAACCTACAGACAAGTATTTAAAAAGGTTTGATTTACCAACTTTTGATTGAGCATCAGCATCAATGAATACATATTGAAGTCCCAAATCAGCACGTTTATAATCCGGTAAACGGTTTTGAAATTCATAAGGATTTGCATAACTAGGAGAGCCTCCAGGTAATCCAGTATTATAGACCAAATTCAAGTACATTTTCATGTTTGGCATTACAGGCACATAATCCTGAAACAGTAATCCAAATTTCAATCTTTGGTCTGTAGGACGAGGAATATAACCTTGATCATCAATATTTTCTTGTGTTTTCAAATACCCAAAACTAAACCATGATTCGGTTCCAGGTACAAACTCACCATTTAATCTCAAATCTAATCCATAGGCGTATGCCTTAGCAATATTATTGGCTCTATAACGAATTCTAACATTTTCAATGGTGTACGGGTTAACATCGGTTAAATTCTTGTAATAAATTTCTGAAGTTAATTTAAAGGGTCTCTCCCACATTTTAAAGCTATAATCATTACCAAGAACTATATGAATTGACTTTTGAGCTTTTACACTAGTATTCACAGCTCCAAGAGAATCTCTTAATTCTCTGTAAAATGGTGGCTGATAATACAGGCCTCCTGACAACCTAAATAGCATATCCTTTTCCCAATCCGGTTTGATTGTGAATTGAGCTCGCGGGCTAAAAACGGTTTGTGATTTACTTTCTAAACCGTCTCCATTAACAGTCCAATTATGTGCTCGAATACCTAAATTATACCAGACTTCATTAGAGCCTAAATTTGAACGTTTACTCCATTGTGCAAAGGCTTGCAACCTATCTATTTTAACTTGGTTAGTAGCACGAACATTATTGAATGCTACTAATGGACCTTCATAAGGTTCATAAGGTTGGTTATTAAAATTGTCAATAGTTGGAGGATTAATAGTAAAACCTGCAGAATCGATCACTTCCCATTCAACAATTCTATCTTTTATATCCTCATGTGTATATTTTAATGACCATTCAAAAGTACTTCCATCAACTTGATGATTCCCTCTGTGTTCTATATTAGTAATTAAGGCATCCAGATCATTTCTTGCATGTGTTAATTGCGAACCAATGCCTTCACTAAATTCTACTTCGCCTAAATTTTCGTCACCAATGCCACTATTGACTTCACCTAATCTATATTGAGCTAGAATGTCAAAATATTCTTGTTCTGTAGTATGATAGGTTGATGCTATTAATTTTAAAGTAGTTTTATCATTTAAAAAATAGTTAGCTTTTAAAGCCCCAAAGTAAGTATTGAATTCATCTTTCTCTTGGCCTTCATAAAAAACTAACAAGGCTACAGGATTCTCTAAAGTTCCAAAATTAGTTTGTCTGGTTAGAGGCTCATAATCATATTTATTCAATGCCACATTTCCTAGAAAGTTCACATGAAGTTTATCTGTAAACTTATAGGTAAGATAAGTTTGTAAATCAGCAAATCGAGGAAAAAAGTTAGTTTCAGTTTGTTTAGCATCAACTAGTAAGCTGTTATCTCTGTATCTAATTCCGGCTATTCCAGATAGTTTAGTATCCTTACTCAAACCTTCTATAGAAACACTTCCACCTAAAAGACTTAAATCTGCAGTCGCACCAAATCCAATGGGATTTTTATAGGTAATATCTAAAACTGAAGATAATTTGTCTCCATATTTTGCTTGAAATCCACCAGCAGAAAAATCTACATTTTGAACCAAATCTGTATTAACAAAACTCAACCCTTCTTGTTGTCCAGATCTTATTAAAAATGGTCTATAAACTTCTATTTCATTAACATAAACTAAATTTTCATCATAATTACCACCACGAACCGAATATTGGGTGCTTAACTCATTATTACTATTAACTCCGGGAAGGGTTTGTAAAATATTTTCAATTCCTGGATTTGCACCTGGAATTTTTCTTATTTGCTCGGGTTTAATTGTTATAATTCCTTCTACTTCCTTTCGCCTGTTGCCTTTTATAGTAACCGTTGCAATTTGCTCTATTTTAACATCCATGACTGGATTAAATTCCAGTTCTTCCCCATTTTTCAAATTAAAAGTAGCGACAACCTTTTTATGCGATAAATGTGAAAACTCAACTTTTACATCTTTATTGACAGGGATTTTTAGTAAATAAAAGCCATTTTCATTGGTTTGTGTTCCCGAATTTCCGGTTTTTATGTTGACATTACTGATCGGTATATTGGCTTCATCTAAAATTACTCCACGCAATGTGGCATTTTGTGAAACACTTATAATTGGGAAAATTGAAACGAATAATAATATTAAAAAGAAGAATTTCTTCAAAAGTATATGATTTATTTTCTGAAAAAGGTTGATTCAAATGTAGCACTATTTCCGACATAATCTGTAACAATTATTTTTAAATTATTTTTGGTATCGGTAACTACATTATCATTAAAATCGTAAGTTAGAATTTGTTTCTTAGCGTTGTATTCCATTAGAATCCATTTACCATTAACAGTAGCTCTATAATTTCTAATTCCAGAAAGATCGTCACTTAGTTTCACCTTTAAATATCTAAATTTACTGAGCCATTTACCATCATCAAAATTTACTGGTTTAATCTCAGGTTTTTCTATATCTGTCGCAAGAATATAATTACCTAAAGACTTGGTTCTTGCAGTCAATTTATTTCCCTTTCTGGTTGAATAGACATAAGTTAAATACTTTTTTTTCTTGCCATAAATTCTTGCAATAAAGAGTTTATTTTTATCAGAATCCTTGTAATTACTAATGTCATAATTTATTGAGAAATTTTTCTTCAATGGAATTTCTGGTTTATGAATCTTTAATGTATCAGCTGATACATTAAAATCGAGGTATACATTTTCATAAAATGTGTTTGACGGAAAATAAACTGAAATATTATCTTTAGTAAAGGTTTTGGATTCATCATAAACAATATAATAGGGTGTTGTATCAATAAAATTGGGTTCAAGACCGTTCTTTAATTTGCCTTTAATTGGAATTGTAATCAAAACGGTATTATCCTTAAAGTCTTTTACTTGTACTTTGTAAACATAAGATGTACTGTCCAATACTGTTAAATATCCATTATCTTGAACATCTTTATATAAACTTAATGGGTTATTATTTTCAACAAATAACTTTTGAATACGTTCCTTATTTTCGGCATAATATTGATAGTCGATCAATCTATTCAAATGGTTACTTTCACTAAACGAAAATCTATTAAATGCTAACTCAAAATTTTTATTACCATTTAAAAATGTTTGAATATTAAACACACCATTGCTGTTAGAAGCTAGATCTTGTCTATCTATTGTATTGATTCCAAAACCTATTCTTCCAAATGCCTCAATACTCTCTATAGTATAATCTCCATTTTGCAAAGGGATTAATCTCAATTTTACCTTTTTTGTAGAATTATTTATATGAGACCCTTCGTCACTAGGATACGCAAAAATGTCTTTTATAGTTGGATTTTTGGTGTCTTTTATATCAATACCAAAGGCCATGGGATTAATGGGTCGAGCATTGTTATCTCGAATTTCAAAATGCAAATGAGGACCACCAGAACCACCAGAATTACCACTAAAGGCAACTACTTCATCTATTGCTATTGGCAATTCTTCTGCTGTTGGAAATATTTCAATTTCAAAAGATTCCTTTTCATATTGTTTCTTTTTTATAAATTCTTCTATTCTATCAGAAAACTTCTGTAAATGTCCATAGACAGTAGTATATCCATTAGGGTGGGTAATATATAATGCTTTTCCATAACCCCAATGTGATATTTTTACTCGACTTACATATCCTTTAGCTGAAGTATACACTTTTTTTCCTTCAACTTGTTGGGTCTTTAGGTCCAGTCCAGAGTGAAAATGATTGGATCTTAGTTCACCAAATGTACCTGAAAGAACCAATGGTATGTCAAGAGGACTTCTAAAGTAATTTTTAGGATATTTACTTTGTGCAAAACTAAAACTGCAAACAAAAATTAAAAAACTCAGGATTCTGATAGTTTTCATATTCTGCTAAAATATTAAATTGATTTAAAATTGCAAAGTATATATCAAATACTAATCCATTATTGTTAAAATGCTGTATATCATAATATTATAAATTTTACATAAAAACAATTGTTATTTAAATACAGGTATGTTAACTTTGTGAAATAAGTGTTGATAATTGTATATGAGTAATATCCAAGATATTGTAGATTCACTCGAAAACAGGATTAGTAAAATGTTACATAAGTTGGAAGTTTTAAAACAAACCAACTTAAAATTGAATCAGGAACTAGCAATTTCTGAACAAAAAAACATAGAAAAGGAGAAGGTCCTATTAACCTGGGAAGAAAAGTATGAATCACTCAAAATTGCAAGTTCAATGCTTGGCAGTGAAGAAAATAAAAGAGAAACTAAGCTTAAAATAAATACACTAATACGGGAGATAGACCATTGTATCGTCCAGCTCTCTGAATAGTGTTAATCTAGCGATCAATGTCTGAAAAGCTTAAAATAAAGCTATCTATAGGTAACAGAGTTTACCCCTTGACAATAGACCCAAGTCAAGAAGAAGGCTTAAGAAAGGCATCTAAGAAAATTGACGCGATGATTAAACAGTTTGAGCAAAGTTATTCTGTTCAGGATAAACAAGATGTATTGGCAATGTGTGCATTGCAATTTGCCTCTCAAATAGAACAGAAATCTATAAATAATAAGACTGAAAATGAAGAAGTTGAAGATAAGCTAAAAGCTTTAGATTCATTATTACTTCAGCATTTAAATTCTTAAAACGTTCTTTAAATAACAAAATTTACTGCCTACATTAATTATTTTATTTGTCAAACTCAACGTTATTTCTTTAAAAAGGGTGAGTTTAAGCTGTAAAAGCGTGCTGCTAGTGCTGAATTTATTCGGTATCTCAAGCAGATACTTGATCAGTTTGTTAGCCCTAAACTTGTTTTAAGGAGTTTATTCAAAACTAAATTAATGTAGGCTTTTTTTATACATATAAATCAAATAATCATGGATAGTAATACAATTTTATTTATTGTTGGAGGTGTAGTTCTCGGTATAGTTGTAGGATATATAGTTACAAAATTTTTAGAAAAAAATAAAGCATCAAAATTAATAAGAGAAGCAAAAAGAAAATCAAGTACAATTTTAAAGGAGGCAAAAAGCGAAGGTGAGAGTTTAAAAAAGGATAAAATACTTCAAGCTAAAGAAAAATTCATTGAACTTAAATCTGAACATGAAAAGGTAATTTTATCAAGGGACAAAAAAATGGCGGAAGCGGAAAAGCGAACACGTGATAAGGAGTCTCAAGTTTCAAACGAACTTTCAAAAAATAAGCAATCAAATCAAAGCTTAGAATCAAAAGTAAAGGATTATAATCATAGACTAGAATTCCTTGATAAAAAACAAGTTGAAGTAGATAAGCATCATAAAAGACAAGTTGAACAATTAGAAGTTATTTCAAGTCTATCTGCAGAAGATGCTAAAGAACAATTGATCGAGTCTTTAAAGGGTGAAGCTAAAAGTGATGCAATGAGTTATGTGCAAGGCAAAATGGAAGAGGCTAAATTAACCGCACAACAAGAAGCCAAGAAAATTATAATAAATACAATTCAACGAGTTGGAACTGAAGAAGCCATAGATAATTGTGTGTCTGTATTTAATATAGAGTCTGATGATGTTAAAGGAAGGATAATTGGTAGAGAAGGTCGAAATATTAGAGCAATAGAGGCAGCAACTGGAGTAGAAATAATTGTAGACGATACTCCGGAAGCTATTATTCTATCTTGTTTTGATTCTGTTCGTAGAGAGATTGCACGTTTATCTCTTCATAAATTAGTTACTGATGGTAGAATACATCCTGCAAGAATTGAAGAAATTGTAAAAAAGACTCAAAAACAGATTGAACAGGAAATAATTGAAGTTGGTAAAAGAACTGTAATTGATTTGGGTGTTCATGGATTGCATCCAGAGCTTATTAAAATGGTCGGTAGGATGAAGTATCGTTCTTCATATGGTCAAAATCTGTTGCAACACTCCAGAGAAGTGGCCAAACTATGTGGAATCATGTCAGCGGAATTAGGATTGAACTCTAAACTGGCCAAAAGAGCTGGCTTATTACACGATATTGGTAAAGTGCCAGATGCCGAAACAGATATGGAAACACCACATGCCATACTTGGTATGCAATGGGCAGAAAAATTTGGAGAGAAACCAGAAGTTTGTAATGCCATTGGTGCTCACCATGATGAAATAGAAATGAAATCTTTACTTTCTCCTATTATACAGGTTTGTGATGCAATTTCAGGAGCTCGTCCTGGTGCTAGGCGACAAGTATTGGATAGCTATATTCAACGTCTTAAGGATCTCGAGGATATAGCCTTTGGGTTTACAGGAGTGCAGAAGGCTTATGCTATTCAAGCAGGAAGAGAGCTGAGGGTAATTGTTGAAAGTGAAAAGGTAACTGATGACGTTGCTGCTAATCTATCTTTTGAGATATCTCAAAAGATTCAAACAGATATGACTTATCCTGGACAAGTTAAGGTTACTGTTATTAGGGAAACCAGAGCTGTAAATATTGCTAAATAAACTTATTTCCTTGGATGATATTTATTTATTACTTCAGATAAATGACGTCTGTCAACATGCATGTATATTTCTGTAGTAGTTATGCTTTCATGACCTAACATCAATTGAATTGATCTTAGATCTGCGCCATTCTCTAGTAAATGTGTAGCAAATGAATGTCTGAAGGTGTGCGGTGAAATACTCTTTTTTAGACCCATTTTTTCAGCAAGTTGTTTTACAATTGTGAATATCATTGCCCTTGATAGTTGTTTACCTCTTCTATTTAAGAACAAAGTATCTTTAAATTCATTCTCAATTTTTAAATGGGACCTGATTTCATTAATATACATATTGATGAATTTAATGGTTTGGTTGTCAATTGGCACAAAACGTTGTTTGTTTCCCTTTCCTGTTACTTTTAAAAAGCCTTCGTCAAAAAAAAGGTCAGATAGCTTTAAAGTAATCAGTTCACTCACACGTAATCCGCAACTATAAAGTGTTTCAATCATGGCTCTGTTTCTCTCACCTTCGGGTTTACTTAAATCTATTAGAGCTAATAACTCATCTATTTCTTTTGTGGAGAGTGTATCAGGTAACTTGCGCCCAATTTTCGGTGATTCAATAAGATCTAAAGGGTTGTTTTTTCTATAATCTTCAAAAACCAAGTAATTAAAAAAACTTCGTAATCCTGATATTATTCTGGATTGTGAACGTGCATTAACCTGTTTAGAAATATGGTAAATAAATTCTTGAATGGTTTCCTTTTCGATAGAGATTGGACTTATATTATAATTGTGTTCTTCTAAAAAATTTATTAATTTATTTACATCCAATATATAATTGTCAATAGAATTCTTTGATAAACCGCGTTCTATCTTAAGGTAATTTTTATAATCTGTTAGTGCGTTTTGCCATTTCATTACTTCAAAAATAGTCTAATTTCAGAACAATTATCGATACATCTAGAGAAGATGTATTCTGCTCAAGGTGGCAGATACAGAGACCCTGAAAAAATATAATTATTAAAAATGGTAGTGAACAAAAAGGATTAAATAAATTCACCAACTCGTTATAATTTAGGATTGTCCAAAATTTGGAAAGATTTTGGAGATCTAAAAACTTAAAATGGAGTTATTTAAGTACTTGTTGGATATTTCTTCTAGAATTTTGCTATGATTAAT
>CAYTSL010000043.1:0-10898 GCA_964440415.1 uncultured Flavobacteriaceae bacterium | reverse complement strand
TTGTTGCATAAGGATAATCAGGTTTATAAAAACCAGATTAGAGAAGAGTATGATATATTTCGCGAGAAATTTTTAAACAGAACCAAAAAGAAGGAATACATTACACTTCAAGAAGCAAGAAACAATAAGTTTAAAATAGATTGGAATACTTCTGAAATTATTAAACCAAAACATTTAGGAATTCAAGACATTCAGGATTTGGATATCTCGAAATTAGAAGATTATATTGATTGGTCTCCATTTTTTAGAAGTTGGGATTTACACGGAAGATATCCCGATATTTTGACTGATGATGTTGTAGGAGAACAAGCAACAGAATTATATAAAGACGCTCAAGAATTATTAAAACGAGTGTTTGATGAAAAGCTTTTAAAAGCAAAAGCAGTATTTGGCTTGTTTCCTGCAAACACAATTAATGATGATGATATTGAGGTTGATAAATTTAAGTTTCTAACCCTTCGCCAACAATTAAAGAAAAGAGATGGTATTCCAAGCTTTGCGTTAGCAGATTTTATAGCACCAAAGGAATCTGGAAAGCAAGATTATATTGGAGCGTTTTGTGTGTCAACGGGATTCGGTACACAAGAATTAGCACAGCAATTCGAAGAGGCTCATGATGATTATAATTCCATTATGATTAAAGCATTGGCAGATCGTTTAGCTGAAGCGTTTGCAGAATATTTGCATAAAGAAGTTCGAACAAAACATTGGAGTTATGCTCAAAATGAAAATTTATCTAATCAAGAACTAATCAAAGAAAACTATAAAGGAATTCGTCCAGCACCAGGTTATCCAGCTTGTCCAGATCATCTTGAGAAACAGACTATTTGGAATTTATTAAAAGTGGAAGAAACTATTGGTGTTCAACTCACAGAAAGTTTAGCTATGTGGCCTGCAGCAAGTGTTAGTGGTTATTATTTTAGCAATCCGGAAGCCAAGTATTTCGGATTAGGAAAAATAACAGAAGATCAATTAAAAGATTATGCAAAACGTAGAGGTGTTAGCAAAGAGGAAGCACAAAAATGGTTAAGTCCAAACCTTGCTGATTAGTGCGTTAGCGATTGAAGTGGCATCCTTTTTACGTCAGTTCGAGTAATGCGATCTAAAGGAGCATTGTATCGAGAACAAGTAAAAAGATATAACAAAAAGCGCGACCCTTGTGGTAACGCCAAAATATAAAATAATTAAAAAAATTAGAAGTCCCCTTTGGGGATTTAGGGGAATGAAAGTAACAGACCACATAAAAAAAGCAAACGATAAAACATTATTTTCTTTTGAGATTATTCCGCCAAAAAAAGGGAAGAACATTCAGGAGTTGTATAACAACATTGACCCGTTGATGGAGTTTAATCCGCCTTTTGTTGATGTCACTACTTCACGAGAAGAATATATATACATTGAAAAGCAAGGGTTACTAGACAGGAAGATTACACGAATGCGTCCAGGAACGGTTGGGATATGTGCTGCTATTAAACACAAATATGATGTGGATACGGTTCCTCATGTATTGTGTGGAGGATTTACCAAAGAAGAAACAGAGTATTTGTTGGTGGATTGCCATTATTTAGGAATAAACAATGTTATGGCTTTACGTGGAGATGCTATGAAAGAGCAACAATATTTTGAAGCCTCCAAAGGAGGACATCAGTTTGCAATTGATTTAGTAAGTCAAATAAAAGACCTGAATTGTGGCAAATACCTTCATGATGTTATGGAGGTGGACGACAAAGCCAATTTTTGTATAGGAGTAGCAGGATATCCTGAAAAACATATTGAGGCTCCTTCACTTCAATCTGATTTAAAACGATTGAAAGAAAAGGTTGATGCTGGTGCAGATTATGTTGTTACTCAAATGTTTTTTGATAATAAAAAGTATTTCGAATTTGTAGATTTGGCAAAACAAATTGGGATAGACGTTCCTATTATTCCTGGAATTAAGCCTATTGCAGTCAAACAACATTTACAATTGCTACCTCAAGTGTTTAAAATTGATCTTCCTGAAGATCTAATTCATGCAGTAGAAAAGTGTAAAAACAATAAAGAAGTTAGACAAGTTGGAGTAGAATGGGCAATTAAGCAATCAAAAGAACTCCAAAAAGCAGGTGTTCCTGTTCTTCATTTTTATTCAATGGGTAAAAGCGATAATATTAAAGCCATCGCATCTAAACTTTTTTAATTAAATTATTCCTTTACTTTTGCTTCACAAGTTTCTTTAATGAAGTATTTTTTAACCTGCATTTTGTTTGTTTTGAGTTTTTTAGGATTTAGCCAGGAAACTCAAAAATCATCTTATGTTGATGTCAACTACTTTAAAGGGAATATTGCTTTGCATAATGATGATATTCTTCATTTAATTACAGGTCATCCTGAAGGTGTTATTATTAGTTGGAACAAGAAGACTTTCGGTGAGAATGATTGGGAGCAACGTTACGGATATCCTGATTATGGTGTTTCATTTACCTATCAGAATTTAAAGAATAAGGTTTTAGGGAATAATTATGCCCTTTATGCACATTATAATTTATATTTTTTTAAACGAAACTTAATGCTTCGTATTGGGCAAGGATTAGCTTTTACATCCAATCCTTATGACAAGTTTAAAAACCATAAAAATATTGCATTTGGTTCTAAATTTATGAGTAGTACCTATGCAATGATCAACTATAAAAAGGAAAGGGTTTTTAATAAATTTGGTGTACAGGCTGGATTGTCATTGTTACATTACTCAAATGCAAATGTAAAAGCTCCAAATACAAGCATAAATTCTATTGCGGTAAATATTGGAGTTACCTATAATCTAAATGATGAGGACCCAGAGTTTATTGACACAGTTACAAACGAAAAATCCGTAGAATCTGTTAAATATAACTTGGTTTTCAGGAGTGGTATTAATGAAAGTGATGTGCTTGGTAGCGGACAATATGCGTTCTATATATTCTCGGTTTATGCGGATAAACGTATCAACCATAAAAGTGCATTTCAGTTAGGAACTGATGTGTTCTTTTCAAATTTTTTAAAAGAGTTGATCTATTATAACTCGGTAGCTTTTCCTGAAAATAATGTGGATGGAAATGAGGATTACAAGCGCATAGGTGTATTTGCTGGACATGAATTATTTGTCAATAAATTGTCATTATTAACGCAACTAGGGTATTATGTATATTACCCATACGATTTTGAAGGCAGGACCTATTTTAGAGTTGGTCTTAAGCGATATTTTGGCAAAAAATGGTTTGGAGCATTGACATTGAAATCTCATGGAGCAAAGGCAGAAGCCGTGGAGTTTGGAATAGGAATTAGAATATAGAATGAAAAGATTACTTAAAATATTTGCTGTATTTGTATTGTTGTCTTGTGATAATGAAAGTGGTTCAGATTGTTTTCAAACAAGTGGTCCAATAATACAACAAGAAGTAAGTATAACTTCATTCGAAAAAATATTGGTCAATCGTGATGTGGAATTGGTAGTAAAAGAAGGTTCAGAATTTCAGGTTATAATTGAAACAGGAGAGAATTTGATGAATGATGTTGAAACAGTAGTAGTTGATAATGAACTACGAATAACAGATAATAATTCTTGTAATTATGTGCGTGAATATGGTATTACAAAAGTATATATAACTGCCCCAGATTTGACTTCGATAAGAAGTTCAACCCAATATGATATCTCATCTGATGGCGTATTAAATTTTCCAGACCTATCTTTAGTTTCAGAAGATTTTAATTCTCCAGGAAGTTTTACGGTAGGTGATTTTAGAATGCAAATAAATTCTGATAAACTTCAAATAGTATCCAATAATATTTCTTCATTTTATATTTCTGGTCAGGTGGAAGATCTATTTGTAGGGTTTTATTCTGGGGCTGGAATATTTCATGGTGAAGATCTTATCTCTCAAAAAGTAAGAATTTATCATAGAGGAAGCAACAATATGTATGTAAATCCACAAGAGTCTCTAACTGGAGAACTGCGAGGAACGGGTGATTTAATTTCTCAAAATACTCCTCCTGTAATTGATGTAGAGCAATTGTATACTGGTATGTTAATCCTTTTGGATTAGTCTTTAGTTAGCTCTCTAAAGAGGTTTTCTAAACTTGTATTTTTTTGATTCAGCTGTAATATTTTCAGCTCATTATCATGAGCAAAATCAAATACATGTGATCGCATATCTTTATTGGTTGAGAAAGTAATCTCGTAAACAAAATCATGAGTATTCAATACAGTTTTTACCTTTGGCAGCTTCTTTAAAAAAGCATCTTCTACTCTGTAGTCAAATTCAACCACTACTATTTGTTCTTTATCATCTTGAATCTCAGATAAAATTTTATCTGCAACAATTTGTCCTTTATTAATAACGATTACACGATCACAAATAGCCTCAACTTCCTGCATAATATGAGTAGAAAGAAAAACTGTTTTTTCCTTTCCTATACTTTTGATTAATTCTCTAATTTCTAATAATTGATTTGGGTCTAAACCTGTTGTAGGTTCGTCCAGAATTAAAACTTCAGGATCGTGTAACAAGGCATTTGCTAATCCTACCCGTTGTCTATATCCTTTTGACAGTTGTCCAATTTTTTTATGAGATTCAGGTTTTAATCCAGTTAATTCAATTACTTCATTTATTCTATAAGCATCTATGTTATAAACTTTAGCATTAAAAGATAAATATTCTTTTACATACATTTCCAAATATAAAGGATTGTGCTCTGGTAAATAGCCAACGCTTTTCTGAACATTTATTATGTCAGTATTCACATCAAAGTGATTGACTTCAGCAAATCCTTCAGTAGCTTTCAAAAATGTCGTTAAAATTTTCATCATAGTGGATTTTCCAGCTCCATTAGGACCTAAAAATCCAACAATTTGTCCTTTATCTACAAAAAAAGACACATCATTCAATGCTTTTTGACTGCCATAAACTTTGGTAAGATGTTCTACTTTTATAGACATGCTAATATTTTTGTTCAAAAATAAACATAATATAAATTAAATGGATATTTAGACTATTTTCTTTAAAACTTCTACTAAAAACGTAAAAAACACCATTTTACTATTTTTATTTGGGAAATTATTATTTACATTAGCCCCATTAAAAATTAGATGACAGTAGTGAATTATACATATTATAACTGGTTTTATTTCTTTTTTAGCATAAGGAACGAGACGATATATGTATAATTTATATAAGATAAATTAATATGAAGTCTCGATGAAAATTCGGGACTTTTTTATTTTTATGATAAAATCAGTAGCCATACAGGGAATTTTAGGATCCTATCATCATATTGTTTCACAGCAATATTTTGAAGGAGATATTACTATTAAAGAGTGCCTGACATTTGATAAGGTTGTTGATAGTTTGGTTTCCGAGGAATGTGATGCGGCGATTATGGCAATTGAAAACTCAATTGCAGGTTCAATCATTCCAAATTATGCACTTATAGATACACATCATTTACACATTGTTGGTGAACATTACCTAGATATTCAGCATAACTTAATGGCGCTTAACGGACAGAGTATTGAAGACATTAAAGAGGTATATTCTCATCCAATGGCCTTATTGCAATGTAAAGAGTTTTTTAGGAAACATCCACATATTAAGTTAGTAGAGGATAAGGATACTGCTGACGTCGCCAAAAGAATTCAAGAACAAAAATTGAAGCACGTAGCAGCGGTTGCCAGTGATTTAGCTGCTGAATTGTTTGATTTGACCATTTTAGCTCAAAGCATTCAAACAATTAAACATAACGAAACGAGATTTGTCATTGTGAAGAGAATTAATTCAGAAATACCTGAAGATGAAATTAATAAAGCTTCTTTGAAATTTGAATTGCATCACAAGAGAGGAAGTTTAGCAACAATATTAAATGTTATTAGTGATTGCCATTTAAACTTAACAAAGATCCAATCCTTACCTAAAATAGATACACCTTGGAAGTATGCTTTTTTTGTAGATGTTACTTTTGAAAAATATGAAGATTTTAGTAAAGCGAAATCCATTATGAAAATTATGGCACAGGATCTTAAGATTCTTGGTGAATACATAAATCATAAAATATGATTGAACCAGCAGACAGACTAAATACAGTTGAGGAATATTATTTTTCTAAGAAGCTTAGGGAAATAAGTGAAATGGAATCTAATGGTGAGGCGATAATTAATATGGGAATTGGAAGTCCAGATCTGCAACCTCCATCTCAAGTAGTTGAGGTTCTAAAAAATAGCCTAACAGATGAAAAAGCGCATCAGTATCAAAGTTATAGAGGTTTACCTGAATTGCGAAAGGCTATGTCTAATTTTTACAAGGAGCAGTTTTATGTAAGACTGAATTCAGAGACTGAAGTGCTTCCTTTAATGGGGAGTAAGGAAGGAATTATGCATATTTCTATGGCTTTTTTAAACCCAGATGATGAAGTTTTAATTCCAAATCCAGGATATCCAACATATGAATCCGTGACTAGATTAGTTGGAGCCAACCCTGTATTTTATGACCTCACTGAGGAAAATAAGTGGTTGCCAGATCTTGACGATTTAGAAAAACAAGATCTGTCAAAAGTAAAACTTATGTGGATTAGCTATCCGCATATGCCTACAGGAGCGAAAGCCACAAAAAAAGTATTTGAAGATATTGTAAATTTTGCTAAAAAACATAAAATATTAGTAGTTAATGATAATCCGTATAGTTTCATTTTAAATGGCTATCCATTAAGCTTTTTTAATATAAAAGGTGCAAAGGATATTGGCCTAGAGCTTAATTCTATTAGCAAAACATTCAACATGGCAGGTTGGCGAGTAGGAATGGTTGTTGGTAAAAAGAAGTATTTAGAAAATGTTTTAAAAGTAAAAAGTAATATGGATTCAGGGATGTTCTATGGCTTACAAAAAGGAGCTATAAAAGCATTAAAATCTGATGCTATTTGGTTTTCTAGCTTAACGAGTATCTATAGACAACGTAGAGAATTGGTTTGGGAATTGGCGGAAATTTTAGACTGTACCTATGATAAACACGCTGCAGGATTATTTGTTTGGGCAAAATTACCTGATGAGTATTCAGATTCTAAAGAATTTGTGGATCTGATTCTAAAAAATAAAGGTGTTTTTATTACTCCAGGAAGTATTTTTGGTAGTCAGGGTGAAGGTTACATTCGTTTTTCATTGTGCGTTGACGAAGACATTATAAGAGAAGCAATAAATAGATTTTAAATGGAGAAAGTTTATGTAATAGGAATTGGGTTGATTGGTGGTAGTATGGTTTTGGATATAAAAAAACTTCGGCCAAATACTTCTATTTATGGTATTGATACCAACGAATCTCATTTAACAGAAGCTTTAGAATTAAATATTATCGATAAAAAAGCTTCCTTAAAAGATATATCCAATGCTGATTTGGTTATTTTATCAATTCCAGTTGATGCATCTCTAAAGTTAGTTGATGAGGTATTAAACAATATTTCGGACACAACTCTAGTAATAGATGTAGGATCCACCAAACAATTATTTTGCAAGGCAATTACAAATCATCGTAATAGAAGAAATTTATTAGCAACGCATCCAATAGCAGGAACTGAACATTCTGGACCTAGAGCAGCGATATTAGGACTATTTAAAAATAAAACAATCATAATTTGCGAAGTAGAAAAAACAGCCTTTAAATTACAGGAAAAAGCCCTGAAATTATTCAGCGAATTAGGTATGCGAATTCGTTATATGAATCCTGAGGCTCACGATAAACATATTGCCTATGTATCGCATTTGTCTCACATTAGTTCTTTTATGTTAGGTAAGACTGTCATTGAGAAGGAAAAGAATGAAAGAGATATTTTTGATATGGCAGGAAGTGGTTTTGAGTCCACTGTTAGGCTTGCAAAAAGTTCACCAGAAATGTGGACTCCAATATTTAAACAGAATAAGGAAAATGTTCTGGAAACTTTAGATGAATATATTGCTAATCTAAAACAATTTAAATTCTTAATGGAAAAAGATGATTTTCAAGCAATATATCAGGAAATGAAAGACACTAATCATATAAAACAAATATTAAAAGGAATAGAATAAAGTAGTTATGGAGAATAAGAAGGAACTAAAAACTTGGTTAAATAATTTCGGATTGGACCATCCACTAGTAATTGCAGGACCATGTAGTGCAGAAACAGAAGAACAAGTATTAAAAATTGCACATCAGTTAAAAGACACAGATACAACTGTTTTACGCGCAGGAATTTGGAAACCAAGAACAAGACCAGGAAATTTTGAAGGTGTTGGTGAAGTGGGTCTGAAATGGTTGCAAAAGGCTAAGAAAGAAACAGGGTTGTTAATTACTACTGAGGTTGCCAATGCCAGTCATGTAGAATTAGCTTTAAAGTATGATGTTGATGTTTTATGGATTGGAGCAAGAAGCACTGTAAGTCCATTTATCATTCAAGAAATTGCCGATGCGCTAAAAGGAACTGATAAACCTGTTTTGATCAAAAATCCGGTCAATCCAGACTTATCACTTTGGTTAGGAGCTGTGGAACGAATTTACACTTCTGGAGTTAATAACATAGGTGTAATTCATAGAGGATTCTCAATCTACGAAAAAACTGCATATCGTAATAATCCGGAATGGCAATTACCAATAGAGCTTCAAAATAGGTTTCCAGACTTACCATTAATATTAGATCCATCCCATATAGCAGGAAAAAGAGATATTATTTTTGATTTATGTCAGACAGCACTAGATTTGAACTACGATGGATTAATGATCGAAACTCATCATGATCCTGATAACGCTTGGAGTGATGCTGCACAACAAATTACTCCTAAAGCTTTGGATAAAATCACGCAAGATCTTAAAATAAGAAAAGTAACAGATTACGACATTGAATTTAAAAATAAAATCAATACTATGCGTACCCAAATAGATGTTATTGATCACCAACTTGTTGAGACTTTAAGTAAACGAATGAAAATAGCTGATTCTATTGGTAGGCTCAAAAAAGCTAATAATGTCGCCGTTTTGCAATCTAAACGCTGGAAT
Organism: uncultured Flavobacteriaceae bacterium; assembly: GCA_964440415.1. Classification (GTDB taxonomy): domain Bacteria; phylum Bacteroidota; class Bacteroidia; order Flavobacteriales; family Flavobacteriaceae; genus Site-B1. The sequence goes on along the minus strand of CAYTSL010000043.1, from coordinate 1,875 downwards.
GAAATTCTTGGGAAAATGATTTTACAAGGAGAAGAAAAAGGACTCAGTGAAGAGTTTGTTCTCAAGGTGTTTAAAGCTATTCATTTAGAATCAATTACGCATCAAGAAAAAATATTTAAGGAATAAAAAAAGGCTCGCATCGCGAGCCTTTTTATTGTAAAAAGTAATTATTTATTTCTTTTAAAAATATATCTAGTAATAAAAATACCCTGTCCATCTCCTTTACCACTTTCGCTTTCAACACCACTAGTCACAAAAGCTAGCTCCCATCCTTCAGAAATCATTGTATTAATTTTAGAAGTTACTAGAGCATCATTGGCTGCAATGTTTTGGAATCTAATACCGCCAATATTATAAAAATTCAAAAGTTTTGTTTCCTCAAAGTCTTTAAGGCGTATTTCACTTCTATCGGACTTATTTCTTGCATCCTTCCCTTTCTCACCAGATCGCACAGTAGTAAAATCTTTATAATCCTTATCTTCATTGAACGAAACAAGTCTTGATCTTCCTGCTCCCATTGGAACAATTGATTCAATGCTAGTTACAATTTTGTATTCTACTTGTGCTTTAATTTCAGTAAATGACAATATAGTTAATGCAGTAATAAATAAAAGTTTTTTCATAATATTAATTAAGTTTAAAAAATTAAGAAATTAAGATACACATTTTTTTTATCTGAAAAGTTGTTAATTTGTAAATGAATTTTAATATATGACTGGAACGGTTTATAAATCTACTGGAAGTTGGTACACCGTAAAAACTGAAAACGGTAAATCCTTTGAATGTCGTATTAAAGGAAAATTCCGATTAAAAGGCATAAAGAGTACTAATCCAATTGCAGTTGGAGACCATGTTGATTTTGAATTAGAAACTAAAAATGACGAAGTAACAGGTGTTATTAACAAAATTCATGATAGAACTAATTACATAATTCGTAAATCTGTAAACCTTGCCAAACAAACCCATATTATAGCCTCAAATATTGATCAGGTTTTTTTAATAGTTACGATAGATAATCCACCAACTTTTGCAAGTTTTATCGATCGGTTTTTAGCTAGTGCTGAAGCTTATTCGATTAAAACCATCCTGCTTTTTAATAAAATAGATAGTTATGACGACAATGCTTTGCAAGAATTAAAATATTTATCTTCTATATATAGAAAAATTGGTTATCAATGTTTAGAAATATCAGCAAAATCTGCAATAAACATTGATAAAGTAAAACAATTAATGATTGACAAAGTAAGTATGTTTGCTGGTCATTCAGGTGTTGGAAAATCCACTTTGGTAAATGCTATTGAACCAGGATTAGATCTAAAGACAAAGGAAATCTCAAACCAACATCAACAAGGACAACATACTACAACTTTTGCCGAAATGTACGACTTAAGTTTTGGAGCTAAAATAATAGATACTCCAGGAATTAAAGGATTTGGATTGGTTGATATGGACAAAGAAGAAGTAGGTGATTATTTCCCGGAATTTTTTGCTTTAAAACAAGAATGTAAATTCAATAACTGTCTGCATGTTCAAGAGCCCAATTGCGCTGTAAAAAAAGGGCTAGAAGAAGGTGAAATTGCCTATTCCAGATACAAAAGTTATTTACAGATTTTAGAAGGAGAAGATGAGAACTATAGAACCGACAACTGGGAAAAAGAATGAGAGCTGTAATACAAAGGGTGGCAAAATCTAATGTAACTATCAATGGAGATGTGGTGGCCTCAATAGGAAGTGGTATATTGATTCTGTTGGGTATTATTGATGAAGACACACAAAACGATATTAAGTGGCTTTCAAACAAAATTGTAAATCTGCGTATTTTCTCAGATGAGAATGGCGTCATGAACAATTCACTAATTGAAGCAAAAGGTGAAG
>CAYTSL010000042.1:0-11027 GCA_964440415.1 uncultured Flavobacteriaceae bacterium | reverse complement strand
TCATTCTTCCAGTTATTTTTTTGCTGTTTTTGTATCCCTCTACCAACAATTATAATCCACTTGATATAGTAAAAACAGATGTTTTAGAAATATCAAATTTTAATTCAGACCTTATTGATGAGGTTAAATTAGAAGGTAATTTGACCGTATTAGGTTTTTTAGGTAAAAACCCTAATAAAAAAGCTTTACCTGCTTTAAACCTCAAGGAAATAATCTATGACAAGTTCAAAGGCTTTAAAAAATTTCAAGTGGTTATTCTAGTTCCAAAAGGAAGTGAAAGGCAGGTCAAATTATTAGAAAAAGAACTGTATCAGTTTGATGAGCTAAAGTATTGGCGTTTCGCTTACGGAAATAATGAAGAGATTTTAAATGTGTTTAATAGTTTAAATTCTAAAGTAGAATTAAATGAAAACCTAGCATCTGATCATGTATTTATAATCGATAAAGAAAGAAATCAAAGAGGAAGATTAGATGATAGAGAGAATAAAGAAATAGAGAAAAATAGTACAGAATATCCACTTTATTCATACGACTGTATAGAGGTTGCTACTTTAAAAAATAAAATGGCTAGTGAAGATATGCGGGTGTTATTTACAGAATACCGACAAAAGCGGAAAGGCGATTTTAATACAGATTCAAGAAGAGAACAAGATTTAAAAGGTAATAATGAAAAAATCTAATTATTCATATATAGGCATATCATTCATTATTTTGGTATTTGGAATCATTTTCATACCAAGAATTATTGAAAGACTTCAAAGCGGCGACGTTACAAGAAATGAAAGAATGAGCACGGAAAATTTAGATGATAAAAAAGAAAACTCCTCGGATGAATTATCTTTTTTAAAGATTAATGGAGAACTTAAAACAGTTCCAGATTTCAGCTTTACAGATCAAAACGGAAAGACTATAACCAATAAGGATTACATTGGTAAAGTTTATGTAGTTGAGTTCTTTTTTACAACCTGTCCAACCATATGTCCTAAAATGAATTATAACTTGATTCAAATTCAAAATAGTTTTACAGATTATGATAATTTTGGAGTTGCATCCTTTACGATAAATCCAAAGAACGACACACCAGAAGTACTAAAGGCATATGCCGATAAATATGGTGTAACCAATCCAAACTGGCATTTACTTACAGGAGATCAAGATGTAATATACGTTCTGGCAAATCAAGGATTTAATATATATGCAGGTCAGAATGATGAAGTTGAAGGAGGTTTTGAACATTCAGGAAATTTCGCTTTAATTGATAAAAATGGCTACATCAGATCAAGAATGGATGCATTTGGAAACTCAAAAATATTTTACAAAGGAATTGTAAGTGAAGAAGAAAAAGTAGATGAAGATGGAGAAGAAGAGGAAATAAGTATGCTAAAGGAAGATATTAAAAAATTGCTTGATGAGTAAAGAACCAATTATCTTGGACGAAAAAAAGTATAACAAGTGGATCGTCATTTTATCCATAGTAATTCCCGTTGCAGTGGCTGCTTTATTTGGCATTAAAATAGATGCTGAATTGCCAATATTTTTGCCACCAATTTATGCCACAATAAATGGTTTTACAGCGATTGTTCTAATAACTGCAGTTTGGGCGATCAAGAATAAAAAGAGAAACCTTCATGAAAAACTTATGAAGTTCGCTATTGCATTATCAATGGTCTTTTTGATTATGTATATAACCTATCATATGACGAGTGACTCGACTAAATTTGGAGGAGAAGGAGGCGTAAAATACTTATACTATTTTGTTTTATTAACACATATATTATTATCAATAATTATTATTCCTTTTGTGCTGATTACTTATGTGAGAGCAATCACCAATAATTTTGAAAAACATAAGAAAATAGCTAAAATCACATTTCCCCTTTGGCTGTATGTAGCCGCGTCAGGAGTTATTGTTTATCTGATGATATCACCTTATTATGTCTAATGGATGCATAAAAGATCATTTTACATATTGCTTATTCTACTTTTTGTCTTCACAGTGTCAGTTGAAGCCCAATGTGCCATGTGTCGTGCAGTATTGGAGAACGAGGAAGGTCAGAATGCTGCAAAAGGAATAAATGACGGCATAGTTTATCTTATGCTCATTCCTTACATATTAATTGGTGGTTTAGGTTATATTATTTATTTAAAATTCTTCAAAACTAAAAAAGACTTAAAATAAAGGTTACTTAATGTAACATTCTTAAATATTTCAAGTCTTACTTATATCGATCAAAAAATCAATTCTTAACAATTTGTTAGTATAAAACATATTTGGTTTTATGTAACATTGTATAGAAATAACCATCATCAAAATGATTCAAATCAAAGATCTGCATAAATCTTATGAAATGGGAAGTAATTCCCTTCATGTTTTAAAAGGAATTAATTTTAATGTAGGGAAAGGAGAGCTAGTCGCAATCATGGGTTCTTCAGGGTCGGGAAAATCCACTTTACTCAACATAATAGGGATGCTAGATGAGGGACAAGAAGGCACTTATAAATTGGACGGTGTCCTTATCAAGGATCTAAATGAAAAAGTTGCCGCTCAATATCGTAATGAGTTTTTAGGATTTATTTTTCAATCATTTAATCTTATAAATTATAAAAACGCTCTAGATAATGTGGCTATGCCATTGTATTATCAAGGAATAAAGCGTAAAGAGCGTAGTGAACGCGCAATGCATTACCTAGAAAAAGTAGGATTGGCAGATTGGCATCACCACTTACCAAATGAATTGTCTGGTGGCCAAAACCAGCGTGTAGCAATAGCTAGAGCTTTAGCCAGTAATCCTAAAGTAGTATTAGCAGATGAACCAACAGGTGCATTGGATAGTACTACATCTCATGAAGTAATGGAGTTGATCCAAAGTATAAGCGATGAAGGCAAAACTATTTTAATTGTCACTCACGAAAATGATATAGCACATATGTGTAATCGAATTGTCAACTTAAAGGATGGTATTATTACTGACGATCAATTAATAGATCAGGTTAAAATTACAGCGAATGTTTAATATAGAGCGTTGGCAAGAAATATTTGAAACTATTCGTAAAAACAAATTACGAACCTTTTTAACAGGACTTTCTGTTGCTTCTGGTATTTTTATTCTTGTCATTCTTTTAGGCTTTGGTCAGGGATTGGAAAACGGAATTGCCAAAGAGTTTGAAAATGACGCATCCAATACTATTTGGTTTTGGTCACAGGTTACTTCTAAAGAATATAAAGGCTTAAATCCTGGTCGCAGGATTCAGATGGAGAACGAAAACTTCGATTATTTAATAAAAAAACATGAAGATGAATTAGAATATAAATCCTCGGTTTTTCGTATTTGGCAAGGACAATTAAATTATAAAAATGAAAGTGGTAATTACAGAGTAGAAGGCTCCTATCCTGAATTTCAATTCATTGAAAATACAAGCCAAGTCCAAGGTCGTTTCTTCAATTTTATGGATCATGAAAATATTGAAAAGGTAGCCGTTATAGGAAATAAAGTTAAGCAAGAGATTTTTAAATCTGAAGATCCAATAGATAAACAACTCCAGATAAATGGTATCAATTTTAAAGTTATTGGAGTTTATTCAGATCCTGGAGGCGAACGTGAAGAAACACGAATTTTTATTCCTTTATCAACTGCACAACGTGTGTTTAATGGAAGTAACAAAGTTAGGTTGTTAACTTTTTCATTAAAACCTCAAGAAACCTTTGATAAATCGGTAGCTGCATCAATAAAATTTGGAGCAGAAGTTGAAGAATATCTTAAGCAGGTCCATACAATTGCGCCAGATGACATAAGTGCAATAGGAATGAATAATACTTTAGAAGAAGTTAAACGCTTTCATACCTTAAACAGTAATATTAAATTCTTTTTCTGGTTTGTAGGAATCTGCACTATAATTGCTGGAATTGTAGGTGTTAGCAATATTATGCTAATTATCGTAAAAGAGAGAACAAGAGAAATAGGAATACGTAAGGCAATTGGAGCACCACCATGGTCAATTATAGGAATGATTTTACATGAAGCTGTTTTTGTTACTGCCTTTGCCGGATTTGCCGGATTAATTTTTAGCATGGGACTTTTGGAGATTTTAGGACCAAATATTGAAATTGATTATATAGTAAATCCATCTGTAAATTTTAATGTTGCAATAACAACTGTTTTTATTTTAATAGCTGCAGGAGCGTTAGCTGGATTTTTTCCAGCATGGAGAGCTGCTAAAATAAAACCAATAGATGCTTTAAGAGACGAATAAAATGTTTAATAGAGACCGTTGGAACGAAATATTAGAAGCCTTAACAAGTAATATGTTTAGAACCATAATGACTTCTTTTGGTGTTTTCTGGGGTATTTATATTTTAATTTTATTGCTTGCTGCAAACAAAGGGCTTGAAAATGGGGTCAAGTTGGATTTTGGAGATATTGCTACAAATACGATGTTCATGTGGACTCAAGGGATATCAAAGCCTTATAAAGGTCTTCCAAAAGGAAGGCGATTCACTTATAAAATTGATGACGTTCAGGCTTTAAGGGATAACGTTCCTGATTTGCGATTTGTCTCTCCACGAAACCAACTTGGAGGTTTTGGAGGTAATAACAACGTGGTTAGAGGGCTAAAAACTGGAGCTTTTAATGTGTATGGAGATTATCCTGAAATTATTAAACAGGAACCCATGACTATAACAAATGGAAGATTTATCAATTATAATGATATTAACGATAATAGAAAAGTAGCAGTTATTGGAGAAGGTGTTCAAGCTGAGTTATATGAGAAGGGAGAGTCTCCTTTAAGTTCTTACATTAAGATTAATGGTGTTAATTTCACAGTAATTGGAACGTATAAAAAGAAGAGTAATCAAGGAGATGGCGAAGAAGGACAAAAACAGATATTTGTTCCTTTTACAGCTTTTTCCCAGGCATTTAATAGAGCAGATCAAGTAGGTTGGTTTGCAATAACTGCAAATGATGGCACATCAATAACAAGCCTAAAGGAACAGATATTTGATGTAATTAAGGAACGACATACAATTCATCCTGAAGATAAACGAGCGATTGGTCATTTTGATCTTTTCGCAGAATATAGTAAAATTGAAGGGCTTTTTGGTGCCTTGAATATTGTTGCATTTTTAGTAGGGACTTTGGTTTTACTTTCAGGAATTATAGGTATTTCAAATATTATGCTAATAGTAGTCAAAGAGCGTACTAAAGAAATTGGAATAAGACGCGCATTAGGAGCAACACCATGGTCAATAAGAGGACAGATCTTATTAGAATCATTATTTTTAACTATCATTTCTGGAATGGCAGGTATTATTTTTGGGACACTTACTATCTATGGATTAAATGCCTTACTTGAAGCTAATGGACCTGTAGATATGTTTTATAATCCAGGTGTAAACCTTTCAGTTATTTTAGTTGCTTTGGCAATTCTAATATTTTCTGGTTTATTGGCTGGATTCATTCCTGCACAAAACGCCATTAAAGTTAAACCAGTTGATGCATTAAAAACAGAATAATTAATATTAAATCAATCAATATAAAAAATGAAACGATCAATAACCATATTCACATTAATTGCCATAGTAATTTTATTTGGAGGTTCTTTATACTATTTGTATCAAAAAAATGCAGAAGATCCGGTTGTATATACTACCGAAACCTCTACAGTTAAAACAATAGTTAAAAAAACAGTTGCTACAGGTAATATTGTTCCAAAAGAGGAGGTATTAATTAAACCTAATATTTCAGGAATTATCGATGAGATTTTTGTAGAAGCAGGTGATGTAATTAAGAGTGGCGACCTTATTGCTAAAGTAAAAGTGGTGCCAAATGTATCATCATTAACCAGTGCAAAAAATAATATTAATGCCACAAATAATCAAGTCGAAACTGCAAGATTAGCTTTAGAAAATCAGAGAAGCATTTACATTCGTCAAAAAACCCTTTTTGACAAAGGAGTCATATCTGCTAATGAGTTTGACACAGCGCAAATCACTTTTGATCAGGCACAACAACGCTATAGTCAAGAAAAAGTCAATTTAACAGCTGCACGTCAAAACTTTGACATCATTAAAACAGGAACTACAAGAGGGTTAGGTGCTACAGCAAATACAGAAATTCGTGCAACAGTTTCAGGAATGGTTTTAGACGTTCCGGTCAAAACAGGAAACCAAGTCATTGAAGCCAATAATTTTAACGATGGTACTACCATAGCTGCTATAGCAGATGTAGACAAGATGATTTTTGAAGGAAAAGTGGACGAATCAGAAGTTGGTAAGATCAAAGAAAATCTTCCTTTAGAAATTACAGTAGGAGCCATAGAGAATAAAAAGTTTGATGCCATTCTAGATTATATTGCACCTAAAGGAGTTGAAGAAAATGGAGCTATTCAATTTGAAATTAAAGGAACTCTAAATAAAAAGGATACTACATTTATAAGAGCTGGATTAAGTGCAAATGCTTCCATCATTTTGGCAAGAGCAGATAGTGTTATGGCTGTAAAAGAAGCCTTAATACAATTTGATTCCAAAAATCAAGCTCCCTTTGTTGAGGTAGAAACTGGAGAACAAAAGTTTGAAAGGAAGGATATAGAATTAGGGATAAGTGATGGTATCTTTGTTGAAATTAAAAACGGAATTGATAAAGAGGATAAAATCAAAGTTTGGAATCAAATAAAACCAAGTTCTTTCAATAATTAAACTAAATTTGTGTTTGGTATAAAATTAACTGTAACACATTTAAATATTCATAGACATATATTTATATCATGAAAAAACTAATCATCTTTTTATTCATTATAGCAGGAATCTCCGCGCAATCACAAGCAAAAAAATGGACCCTTAAAGAATGTGTTGATTATGCTTTAGAAAAAAACATTAATATTAAACAAGCAGAACTAGATTTAGATCAATCTGAAATTAATAAAAAAGATGCTTTTGGGAATTTTTTACCAACGTTTAATACTAGTGCTTCTCATTCTTGGAATATTGGTTTGAATCAAGATCTTACTACAGGTCTTTTAAGAAATCAAACAACACAACAATCATCATTTGGGGTTTCTTCTAATGTCGATATTTTTAAAGGCCTTCAAAATATTAATAGGATGCATGTAGCTAATCTTGAAATTCTTTCAAGTCAGTATCAATTAGAGAATATGAAAAATGATATTTCTCTTTTTGTAGCTAATTCTTTTTTACAAGTTCTATTCAATAAAGAGCAGATTAAAGTTTTAAATTCTCAATTGGAAGTTACGACTAAAGAATCAGAGCGTACCCGAGAATTAATTGATGCTGGTGTTTTGCCTTCAGGAGATTTGTTAGAAGTTCAAGCAACACTATCAAGTCAAGAACAACAATTGGTTGTTGCAGAAAATGCATTGTTTTTATCAAAGATATCATTAGCACAATTGTTACTAATTACAGACTATGAGAATTTTGATATTTCAGACACAGATTATCTTGTTCCTATTGCAGATATTCTAAATAAATCACCAGAATCAATTTATGAGAAGTCAAAAGAAACTCGTAAAGAAATTTTAATTGCCGAAACTAATGCACAAATAGCAGAAAAGGAATTAAAAATTTCTAAAGGTGCACAACAACCAAGTCTTTTTGGTTATTACAATTATAGTACAAGAGCTTCTTTTAGTGATCAAATTGTAGGTTTTGAATTAGATCAAAATAACCCTACTCAACAAATTGGAGCTGTTGAAACTACAGGAGATGCAGTAGTTGCTCCTAACTTTAATGCTATAGTAGGTGGTCCAGATTCATTGTTTGACCAATTTTCGCTAAACGATGGGCATTCCTTAGGTCTGCAATTAAGTATTCCTATTTTTAATGGTTTCGCAATTAGCAATAACGTAAAACGAAATCAAATCAATGTTGAGCGCTCACAGTATCTATTAGAACAAGAAGAACTAAATTTAGAAAGCACAGTTTATCAGGCATTTAACGATGCTAAAGGCGCTTTAAAAACATATGAGGCTGCTGTTAAAACTTTAAGCGCAAGAGAACAAGCTTTTGACTATTCAAAAGAGCGTTACAATGTTGGTTTGCTAAACGCATTTGATTTTAGTCAATCTCAAAATCAATATGTTGCAGCGCAAAGTGAGGTTGTTAGAACTAAATACGATTTTATCTTTAAATTAAAAGTATTGGAGTTTTATTTCGGAATTCCAATAACAGATATAAATTAACCATCATGAGTAAAAAAACACTTTATATTGTAATCATTAGTGTCATTGTATTACTTGCCCTTTTAATTGGAGGGAAAAAAGCAGGTTGGTTTGGTAAACAAGGCAATTTTAAAGAAGTAGAAACCAAAAAAATCTCCAAAATAGACATTGTTGAAACCGTTTCAGCAACTGGAAAAATACAACCAGAAGTTGAGGTTAAATTATCTAGTGAAGTTTCAGGTGAAATAATTGAGCTTCCAATAGTTGAAGGACAACAAGTTAAAAAAGGAGAATTACTAGTGCGTGTGAACCCTGATATTTATCAGTCTAGTTTAAGTCGTTCTCAAGCTACTTTACAAAATACAAGAGCTGGATTAAATCAGGCTGAAGCTACGCTTAAAGAAGTCAAGGCTAGTTATAATCGTAATAAACAACTCTTTGAAAAGGGAATTATTTCAAAAGCAGATTGGGACAGAGCCGTATCCTCTTATGAAGTCGCTCAGGCAAACCAGCAGTCAGCATTTTATGGCGTAAAAAGTGCTAGTGCAACGGTTAATGAAGCTAGGGATAATTTAAACAGAACAAACATCTATGCGCCAATGAGCGGTACCATTTCTAAATTATCAGTTGAATTGGGTGAACGTGTTGTAGGCACACAACAAATGGCTGGAACAGAGATTTTACGTGTAGCCAACTTGAATAACATGGAAGTGGAGGTTGATGTTAATGAAAACGATATTGTAAAGGTGTCAATTAGTGATTCTGCAATTGTAGAGGTAGATGCTTATCTTAAAAAAGAATTCAAAGGGGTTGTTACTGAAATTGCGAATTCTGCTGATGGTGTTTTAACTTCAGATCAAGTAACAAATTTTAAAGTTAAAGTAAGAATACTAGAAGAATCCTATAAAGACCTTGTAGAAGGAAAACCAGATTATTACTCACCATTCAGACCTGGAATGACTGCAACGGTTGATGTTATTTCTGATAAACGCGACCAAATTATAGGTGTTCCTATTAGTGCTATAGTCATAAAAACAGATACATCATCAAAGAAAAAACCTAAAAGCAAGGAGAAGAAAATTGAAACTGACGAGGAAACAAAATTTGAATGTGTATTTGTGAAGGAAGGCGATAAAGCAAAGTTAAAAGTGGTTGAAACAGGAATTCAGGACGACAGCAATATAGAAATCATAACAGGATTGAGCGAAGAGGATGAGGTTATCACTGGTCCATATAATACGGTTACAAAATCACTTAAAAATGGTGATAGTGTAGAGTATAAAAAAGAAGAAAAGGAAGATAAGGAGGAAGACTCTTAAACCCTTGGCCTTAATACTCAATATAGAAACGGCAACAACAAACTGCTCCGTTGCATTGGCTAAAAATGGCAAAACCATAGCTTTAGCAGAGGATAACGATAAAAGTTATTCACATTCTGAACGACTTCATGTATACATTCAGAATGTAATAGAATCGTCCAAAATTAAATTAGAAGATTTGGATGCGATTGCTGTTAGTAAAGGGCCAGGTTCTTATACCGGATTAAGAATAGGTGTTTCAGCAGCAAAAGGATTATGTTATTCTTTAGATATTCCTTTAATTTCAGTTTTAACCTTAGAAGCCCTGGTAAATCAAGTAAATGTTGAAAGAGGATTTATTGTTCCGATGTTAGATGCGCGCAGAATGGAGGTCTATTCAGCTATTTATAACTTCAAACACAATTTAATTAGGGAAACACAGGCCGAAGTATTAACTGAAGACTCCTTTAAAGATGAATTATACAATGATACTGTCACTTTTATAGGTAGTGGTGTAGATAAAAGTAAATCTATTATAACCCATAAAAACGCCAAATTTATTGAGGACAGATTGCCATCTGCTAAAGAAATGAGTATGTTGTCATATGAGAAGTATAAAAAAAGCGACACAGAAGATGTCGCTTATTTTGAACCTTATTATTTAAAAGATTTTGTTGCTTTAAAATCTAAAAAGTAGTCTATATTTCCAAACCACTTATGAATTCAGTAAGCTCGAGTAGATCTTCTTTTGATGAGGTCTTTATTTTATTCTTTTTTATGAATGATGAAATTTGAGATTCAAATTTTGGAAATAACTTAGAAACATCTTTTCTATTTTTTGGTAATTCTATTGCATTATCACTTCCCGCTTTAATGAAATATTTGTTTTTAGCTTTAGTAAAACTAGGTTTTACAGCTCCCTGATAGCCACTTTTAATAGCTTGTCCTTCTTTGAAAACTTTTGATTCTTTAAGTAGTAATTTTACTTTAGTATTTATATTTGAAAGTAAAATAAAATATCCATTATCTGAATAGCCATCTTCTTTAAGGTAATTAAACACTTGGTAAGTTTTATTATTTTTTAAAAAAGTTACAGTAATATTCAAAATGGCTTTGTTAATAGCATGTACTTCTTCATTTTCATTTTTAACTTCCATTTCGTCATTTACCAAATTGTATCTTACCTCAAATATTTTAGTAATTTCAGCTGATACTCTGGCAGGTGCAAAAACTTCATCCATATATGGGGTTCCTTGTATGGTTTTGTCACTTCTATCGAAAGTATAAAGCTGATTACTGGATTGGACTAGAGTTTGAGTATTAAGTTGGTCTTGAGCTTGACTTTGGACAACAAACAATAATGATAATAACAAATAAATATTTTTCATAGGTCAACCTTTTATTTTAAACACGCAAAATTAATACCAAAAGTATTTAATCAATTAAATATTAAGTTAAAAGTATACTTTTCTTTCTGTTAATTAGTTTTTTGTAGCTCTACCACCTAAAAATTAAACAGTCCTTCTTATTTCTACTTGATGTGGATAAGGAATTTCT
>CAYTSL010000041.1:9070-11057 GCA_964440415.1 uncultured Flavobacteriaceae bacterium | reverse complement strand
CTTTTTTAATTCTACCATTGTTTACAACAAACCATCTTCACGCAAAGTTTCAACCAATGATACAACTGTATTTGCACGATTCATTGTATAAAAATGCAACCCATGAACACCGTTAGTGAGTAATTCTCTGCATTGTTTCAGGGCAAATTGCAGTCCAAATTCGCTTACTGCATTTTTATCACCAGCAGGTAATTCCGCCATTCCTTCACGAATTTCTTTAGTAATGGAAACACCACACACCCTTGCCAAATTATTCATTAACCCTTCGGTATAAATAGGCATAACTCCTGGAACAATCGGTACTGTAATACCTGCTAACCGGGCTCTTTCAAGAAAATCAAAAAAATATTGGTTGTCATAAAAATATTGAGCAATAATGTATTCAGCACCATTATCAACTTTAAGCTTTAGGTACTCTATGTCACGCTCAATACTTTCAGCTTCTATGTGACCTTCGGGATAAGCAGCAGCTCCCAAACAAAAGTCGTATTTTTTCTTAATAAAAGAGATCATATCTGATGCATGAGAAAAGGCATCAGGATCTGGTTTGTAATTCTCATCCCATGTAGGTGCGTCACCCCTTATTATAAACATCGTTTCAATAGATAGCTCTTTGAATTTATCCAATACTTCTATCATCTTGGTTGGACTTAATCCAACTCCTGCGATGTATGCTACCACAGCAAAATCAAATTCTTTTTTAAGTTTTTCGACCAGTTGAATGGATCCTTCACTTGTCGATCCACCTGCACCGAAAGTTACTGAAACATAGTCAGGATCAACAGTTTTAAGTTTAGTAAGAGCATTGTTAAGGTTAATTGCTGCCTTTTCGCTTTTTGGTCTTGAAAACTCAAAGGAAATGACAGGCTTTTCTTTATTCTTCAATAAATAATCTGCTATTCTCATAGTTTTCCTTTTTAGTCATTTTGATTCTCTCCACAACCCAATGCTCAACAAGAAAGCTATAATAAAGCCAACTATACTAACCCACATTGGTATCTCAAATAAACCTACCCATATTGAAACTGAAAAGACTTCTACGTGAATATCTAGGATAACCCTTGCGAGGTGAAGAAGACCAATAAGAGCCAAAATTATAGATACGATTTTAGTAAACGGTTTCATTTTTAGAGTTTTGTGATATTAAAATTAGAAAAAAAAAATTCATAGAATAAAGATAAAACTACGCGATTCTCTCTTTCTTCTTAACGATAAACTGTTTTAATTTAGCTAAATCAATCATCATAAGCATTATAGCTATTCGATGTAAGTTTTGAAAGGATTCTTTCTTAACCATTTCATCCAATTCATTAAATCTCTCAACTTGTTCAGGCAAAAGTTGAGATAAATCCATTCTTATCTCTTCTATAGCCTTTAGAATAAAATCTTTTTTAAGCATCAAATCTTTCATACTTAAAGATAAAAAAATCTAAATTAATTAAATAAGAATTTTAACTAATTTCTATGCTATATTATTCACTTTCCTTATTAAAAGTAATGGTTCCTTTCCAGCGATGGTGTGAATTAGTATCTTCTGAGCTATTGTAATCATCTGTTATACCTTTTCCTGTTGCTCCTACGAATTTACCAGTACCACCTATAAACCTAATTGAATCACGCCAGTATGAAGTAACGTGTTCAGGATGGTCATCTAACCTTCCTCCAATAACCCGACCAGAGACGTCAATTAGAAGGGTATCACTATCAGCGGAAACCATATAGGCATAAGAATTACCATAATTACTTAGGCTATCACCACAAAAATCAAAGTGTACAGTGAAGTCTCCAAAAGGGGTGCAAGTTCCTTTACCGTCAACAATGGCACGCCATAATGCCAATTGGCCGGTGCATTTTGGATTTGACAAGGTATCAGGGCCTGCATATTTATATTCACCTGTAAAATCGGCCTTAAAGATTTGGGTAACCATTTTGGGTGCCTTTTGTCTGTTGCAACTTAAGATTAGCAAGGATAGGCAAGCTGCTGTTG
>CAYTSL010000041.1:2961-8970 GCA_964440415.1 uncultured Flavobacteriaceae bacterium | reverse complement strand
ATTTTATTGATTTTTGATTAGCAAGCTTAAATTTATGTCAACCAACATTTAAATTATATGACAAATGTCAGAAACTAATATTATAAATCCACTTGGTTCAATTATTTATGGAATGGTCGCACTATGCACTAGTTCTGTTCTTATTTGTGTGTATGTTATTTGGGAATACATTAGGGATAGAATAAGAAAAAAGATTAAGCAACTCTAAAAGCTATTTCTAGTTTTAATTTTACGAATTCAATTCTTCAATCATTAAAGAATAATCTCCTTTTATTTACTGATGAATATATGTAACTTCACGCCATCAATTTATATGATAAATAATTAAATAATGAAAGTATTAGTAACTGGTGGTTTGGGCTTTATCGGCTCGCATGTTGTGGTTGAACTTCAACAAGAAGGGTTTGAAGTAGTAATTATTGATAACCTGTCAAACTCATCTATTAATGTTTTAAAAGGCATCACTAACATCACCCAAAAGGAACCCATTTTTGAAAAGATGGACCTTAGGGATAAATCTTCAGTTTTAGAGTTTTTTAAAAAACACTCTGATGTATCTGGTGTGATTCACTTTGCAGCTTCTAAAGCTGTTGGTGAGAGTGTTGAAAACCCTTTGTTATACTATGAAAATAATTTAAACACCTTAATATATTTGTTACAAGAGCTCCAGAAAAAGAAGTCTTCACATTTCATATTCAGTTCCTCGTGTACAGTTTACGGTCAAGCAGATTCTATGCCTATAACAGAATCGGCACCAATAAAAACTGCAGAATCACCCTATGGTAACACTAAACAAATAGGTGAAGAGATCATAGTAGATACTTGTAAGGTTTCACCCAATATAAATGCGATTGCATTGAGATATTTTAACCCTATTGGTGCTCATGAATCTGCTAAAATTGGAGAGTTACCAATAGGAACTCCTCAAAATCTGGTACCATTCATAACTCAAACAGGAATTGGCATAAGGGAACAATTATCGGTCTTTGGTGATGATTATCCAACAGAAGACGGAACCTGCATAAGGGATTATATTCATGTTGTGGATTTGGCCAAGGCTCACGTAAGTGCATTACAACGTTTGCTAGATGGAACTAACAAAAACAATTTTGAAGTATTTAATATTGGTACTGGAAAAGGATCTTCTGTCTTAGAAGTTATTTCAGCCTTTGAAAAAGTTTCAGGTCAAAAACTAAATTACAAAATAGTAGGACGACGAGAAGGCGATGTAATTTCTGCCTATGCAGATACTCATAAAGCTAATTCTATTCTAGGATGGAAGGCAGAATCGACATTAGAAGACGCCCTTTTATCTGCGTGGAAATGGGAAAATGTCTGTAATACTAAGTGAGCCTAAATTGGTTTAATTGAAAGTTGGACCAATATAAATTGTGTAACAATTGTTACACAATTTATATTATATCAGACTATATTTGTACAAAACCTGTATTATGGATTACATTTTAAGCCCTTGGCCTTGGTACGTCGCAGGACCTCTTATAGCCCTTAGCATGTACCTCATGTTCTTTTTCGGTAAGAAATTTGGAGTATCTTCCAATCTGGAAACCTTATGTTCTATTGCAGGTGCCGGAAAATTGGTTGATTTTTTTAAATTTGACTGGAAGGCAAACAAATGGAATCTTAATTTTGTTGCAGGTTTAATTATTGGCGGATTTATTGCAAGCCAATGGTTAGCACCAGATCAAACCGTTGCATTAAATCCTGATGTTATTAGTGACCTTTCACAAATTGGAATTCAAAATGCAGGTGCACAATATTTACCTGATGAAATATTTAGTTTGGATGCTCTATTTACCATAAAAGGATTTTTAATCTTGCTATGCGCTGGACTCTTGGTTGGCTTTGGAGCCAGATATGCTGGTGGTTGCACATCTGGACATGGAATAGTTGGTTTAAGCAATCTTGCTACTGAATCCTTTATTGCTGTTGGTGGATTCTTCATTGGAGGGTTGATTATGACATGGTTAATTTTACCTTATATATTTTAAATAATTCTCTATGAAATATCTTAAGTTTTTACTGGTTGGAGTTTTCTTCGGAATTATTTTATTTAAAGCCGAAGTTGTTTCCTGGTTCAGAATATATGAAATGTTCAAATTCAAATCGTTTCATATGTATGGCGTTATAGGATCTGCTGTAGTAATTGGATTGGTTGTAATGTTTTTATTTAAACGACAAAAACTTAAGACTATAGATGGACAAGCTGTTCATGTTGAGCCTAAAAAGAAAGGTGTTTCGCGCAATTTAATTGGAGGCATCATTTTTGGATTGGGTTGGGCACTTGGTGGTGCTTGTCCCGGACCAATGTTTGTTTTATTAGGTAAAGGAGTTATTGCTATTATTGTTGTTCTTATTGGAGCAACTTTAGGAGCATTTTTATATCATGCCTTCAAGCATAAATTACCTCACTAATTAATCTTTAAAACTGATATTATGAAAAAAAATATGGGAAATGCCGACAAAGGAATAAGAATTGTGGCTGCTTTAGCCATTGCATTATTATATTATTTTGACGTGATTTCAGGAACTTTTGCCTATGTTTTAATGGCGTTGGCTATCGTATTCTTGATAACTAGTTTTTTAAACTTTTGTCCTTTATATGCTCCGTTTGGATGGAGTACTTGCAAAACCAAGAAATAAATCTATACTATTTCTGCGCTTAAACCAGCTTCAAGCAATTTAGAGCAGCGAGGTTTTAGTTCGTTATAAGGACCTGTTTTTACTGTACACTTTCCTTTATAGTGAACCAATAAAGAACATTGTTCTGCCTGTTCTGGAGTGTGTTCACAGGCATAAATAAGTGTTTCAATAACATGATCAAACGTGTTTACATCATCGTTATACAAAACAATTTCACTTACTTTCTTCTCTTTAGAATCTGATTTTACCTTTTCAGATAATTTTTCTTTAGAGCTCATTTTTTTTTGTTTTACAGTACTAATATAAATATTTTAAGGAAACCCAATTGTTCCTTTCCAGTTTTTCATCCAATTTTAACATATACTTCTTGCATTCTTCTTCCAGAATGGGAATATCGTTTTTATAAAAACCGCTTAAGAAAAGAATACCATTCTTATTCAAACAGGATGCATAGGTTTTTATGTCATTCAATAATATGTTCCGGTTGATGTTAGCTAAAATGATATCATATTTTCTGTCTTTAATTAGGTTTGCATCTCCTTCGTAAACAGATATATTTTGACAGTTGTTTCTTTCTACATTCTCCAAACTATTCAAATAACACCAGTTATCAATGTCGATAGCATCAATAGGCTTTGCTCCTTTCATTTCAGATAAAATTGCAAGGACACCTGTGCCACATCCTATATCTAAAACCGATTTATTATTGAAATCATTCTTTAAAATATGCTGGATCATCATATGAGTGGTTTCATGATGTCCTGTACCAAAACTCATTTTTGGTTCAATTATAATATCATACTTTGTATTTGGTTTTTCATGAAATGGAGCGCGAACGGTACAGAGATCATCAACCATAATTGGGTTGAAATTTTTCTCCCATTCTTTGTTCCAATTGGTTTGTTCGATATTCTCCTTTGTGTGACTTATTGAAAATTCATCCGATTTCAGGATCTGGATATCATCAAGAATAGATTCCTTCCAATCTTGTTTCTGTATGTAGGCAATTATTCCTGTTTCCGTTTCTACAAAACTCTCAAAACCTGCATAACCTAGTTCTGCTATCAGAATTTCTGAAGCTGGTTGTAAAGGTTCTACCTGAAAAGAATAGGCTATATAAACCGTTTCCGACATATTGAATTACTAATATGGTCCTGCATTAACGATTGAACGTTTCGACTGCGCACAACGCAGGCTATTGTTTGAGCTCATTTTTTGAATCTCAAAAAATAGCGAGTCGTGAAAGCGTGACCTTGAGTTGAACGAAAGGTAATGCCCTAAAATTAAAATGCCTTAACTATAGCAAAAAAGTCGTCTGCTTTTAGTGCAGCTCCACCAATCAATCCACCATCTACATCTTGTTTAGAGAAAATTTCTTTTGCATTGCTTGGTTTTACACTTCCACCATATAAAATTGAAACCTCATCTGCAACCGAATCACCATATTTATCGGCTAGGGTTTTGCGAATAAAAGCATGCATATCCTGGGCTTGCTCCGGACTTGCAGTTTCACCTGTACCTATTGCCCAAACAGGTTCGTAGGCCAAAACAATGTTTTTAAATGCCGAGGCATCTAAATGGAACAATCCATTTTTAATTTGACTTTCAACAACATTCTCATGGTTGTTTGCTTTGCGATCTGTTAGTTCCTCACCAAAACAAAAGATAACTCTCATTTTATTTTTAAGAGCAGTATCTACTTTTTTGGCTAACATTTCATCTGTTTCATTAAAATAAGCACGACGTTCACTATGACCAAGAATCACTGTATCGATTCCAACGCTTTTTAGCATGGAAGCACTTACCTCACCTGTGTAAGCTCCATTTTCTGCAAAATGCATATTTTGAGCTATCACTTCAATTTTAGAAGTTCTTAATGCTTCAAAAGCATGCCACAAATTTGTAAAAGTTGGTGCGATCATTACCTCGCAATTCGTTGAATTGATATGCATTTTCAATTCTGTAATCAACGTTTGTGTTTGTGCTAAATCATTATTCATTTTCCAGTTTCCGGCTACTATATTTTTTCTCATTTTGTTGGTTTTATATGTTTTTTATTGAAGTTTAACTTTTGGATCTAACCAAGCATAAATTATATCTACAAAAATATTGATAATAATGAACATAAGCGCTATAATTAGTACAGAACCCATAATTACCGGCAAATCTAATGTATTTAAGGAATTTACAATCTCTTTTCCTAGTCCATTCCAGCCAAAAACATACTCTACAAAAACTGCTCCTGCTAACATAGATGCAAACCAACCAGATATAGCGGTAACTACAGGATTCAATGCGTTTTTTATTGCATGATTCTTTATAACTTGGAATTCGCTTAAACCCTTTGCTCTGGCTGTACGAATATAATCCTGATTAAATACTTCTAGTAAGGAGTTTCGCATTAATTGTATGATCACTGCTAAAGGCCGAATTCCTAACACGATAGCAGGTAAGATTAAATTTTTCCATTGAATGGTGTTCTTTTCACCAAAATCATCTAATTCGTAAAGGCTTCCTGTCATTTCCAGATTTGTGTATTTATGTAACACATACCCAAAAAACCAAGCAAATAATATAGCACTGAAAAATGATGGAATACTCATTCCGAAGGTGCTGAAAATTTGAATAATCTTGTCAGCAGGTTTATCTTTATATAAAGCTGAAATTACACCAAATATCAGTCCTAAAACTATTGCAATTATTATTGAAGATACAGCTAGTACGAAAGTATTAGGCAAGGTTTCTGCCAATACCTGACTTACTTTTTTTCCTTGCTTTGTAAAGGATTCTCTTAAGTATGGAAATTTTAAGACTGTTGTTGTACTTCCTATTGAAAATAATTTTGTTGCTGTATATTTTCCATTTTGTAAAAAGGTGTAATCTTCCAGATTGTTTGAGTGAAAAGAAACAGGAGAAAGATCATTTAAATAATACAAATATTGAGTGCCAATAGGCTTATCAAATCCGTATTTCTGTTTAATAATTGCTAGTTGCGCGCTATCCTCATTTTGACCCAACATCATTTGTGCAGGATCTCCAGGAAGCACATTAAATAAAAAGAATATGACAGTTACTACACCAAATATGGTAAGTAGTGCATAAAAAGTCTTATTTAAAATATAGTTTATCAGTTGGTAAAATATTAAATCGTTAATCCAGCTTTAAATCATTTAAGTCTTTCCAGTGGACTTTTTGAATAACTGTACCTTTATTCAGTTTTAAAATTCCCGGATTAGAACGAACAATTGTTTTTAAAGCTGTTTCATCACAGAAATAAAAATCGAAGTTTAGTTCATGAGTGTCTTTAAACTGTTGTTGCAAATCTTCACCAGAAGCTGTCATTCCTAT
>CAYTSL010000041.1:0-2861 GCA_964440415.1 uncultured Flavobacteriaceae bacterium | reverse complement strand
TATTCAATGATTGCCTTTGGAGCATCTTCAGGCATGCTCATTCCATCCTGAATATTCGCTCCAACCTTATAAGGTCTGAAGTCTATAGATGGCAAGTGATTGATCACATGATACCCAAACCACACACAAGCAACTAAACTCAAAAATGAAATCAGTTTCAATCCAAACTTGCTGAAAATAGGTTTTATATGTCTAATACCAGTAAATAGGATAAGTATCATCACTAATAAAATCACATCTTTTCTAAAGCTTCCCCAAGGCGTCAATTTTATAGCATCTCCAAAGCATCCGCAGTCTGTTACTTTATTGAAATATGCGGAATAAAAGGTTAAGAACGTAAAGAAAATTATCATTAACAGCAATCCCCAAAGTGTCAATTTTGGTTTGAATCCAATCAGTAAAAATATACCCAATAGCACTTCATAGATAACGACAAAAAGAGCCAGCCAAAGAACAAATGGTTCTAAAAATGGAAGATTTAAAACTTCCTCACTAAAATATTCAGAGAGCTTAATAGAAAATCCTATAGGATCATTGAGTTTTATAAGTCCAGAAATAATAAACAATACTCCAACTATTATTCTAACTACATGTATTATGAATTTCATGAAAAAGTTTTTAATTATAGATGCATGTTCTAATGCATTTCTTCATCTAAATGGATTAAAGCAAAAATTGCATAATTCACCATATCTTGATAATTTGCATCTATACCTTCGCTAACTTCTGTTTTACCAGAATTATCCTCAATTTGTTTTACCCTTAATAGCTTTTGAAGTATCAGGTCTGTTAATGAACTTACTCTCATATCACGCCACGCTTCTCCATAATCATGATTCTTATCTTCCATTAACTGTTTGGTAACAGTAACATGTTTATCATATAATTCAATTGCCTCATCAACACTTAAATCTGGTTGCTCAACCACTCCTTTTTCCAATTGTATCAAAGCCATGATGCAATAGTTTATAATACCGATAAACTCGCTAACCTCATCTTCTTCTATTTTTCTAACTTCATTTTGTTGTAACCCCCTAATGCGTTGTGCTTTAATATAAATTTGGTCAGTTAATGAGGGTAAACGTAATATCCGCCATGCACTTCCGTAGTCTTTCATTTTCTTTATAAATAAACTTCGACACGTATTTATAATTTGGTCGTATTGTTTTGAAGTGTTTTGCATGAAATACATTGAATTTTCCGTAAATTTCGCATAAATTAATCGAATTAAAAAACTTAATTATACCAAAATAGTTTTGACAAAATCTATTAACTGCAAAGGGCAACTTATTAATCTTTCTTCTCCCAAAGTAATGGGTATTCTAAACGTAACTCCGGATTCCTTTTATGATGGTGGCGTTTACAAAAAAGATGCAGATATTTTGAGCAAAGTAGAAAAAATGATAAATGAAGGAGCTACATTTATTGATGTTGGCGCCTACAGTTCTAGGCCAAATGCAGATCATATTAGCGAAGAGGAAGAATTAAAACGAATCCTTCCTGTAATTAATTTGGTGTTAAAAGAATTTCCTGATACCATCATTTCTGCTGATACATTTAGAAGTAAGGTTGCTAAAGAAAGTATTCAAGCAGGAGCGTCTGTAATAAATGATATTTCTGCCGGAAATTTAGATAGTAATATGTTTAAAACTATTGCAAAACTGCGAGTTCCTTATATCATGATGCACATGAAAGGAACGCCCCAAACCATGAGAACTTTAACCGATTATAAGGATCTTTTAAAGGAGGTTTTGTTTTATTTTTCTGAAAGAATAGCTGCTGCTAAACAAATGGGTATTATAGATCTGATAATAGATCCTGGATTTGGTTTTTCTAAAACAATTGATCAGAATTTTGAATTATTGAATAAACTGGAATATTTAAGATTTACAGAACTACCAATGCTAGTTGGCGTTTCCAGAAAATCAATGATATTTAAATCATTAAACAGTTCACCCAAAGAGGCATTGAATGGAACATCTGTACTAAATACCATTGCTATTCAAAAAGGAGCTTCGATTTTAAGGGTACACGATGTTAAAGAAGCCATGGAATGTATCAAACTGACAAATTTATTAAAATGAATAGATTAGTTATTATCCTGTTATTTTTGATAGTCTTATCATGTGGAAACGAAAAGATTCTTCAATTACCGGAAATTAATCAAACAGAAATAACAGAAATATTGGATGTTTCTGCGGCTTACCTGTTTTATGATGAAACCAAACCAGACAGCATTGAATTAAATAGAAAAAATTTGATAAGTACCACAAACTGGTTGGTGAACGTTGATAAAAGACTTACCCTAGATCAAGCAATTCCTTCAATTGTATTTTTACAAAATAAGAAACGAGACGCTCAAATACATAAAAATGAAGCCGCGAGAAATTACTTCACGTGTCATTATAAAAAAATAAATGACTTGGGATTTATAGATTTCACTAATGTTTACTATCACCTAGAAGAGCTGGAGGATTATTTAAAAACGCAAAATATTAAGAATTTTAAAGTGTTGAACTTAAATTCAGATAGTATAACTTTTAACAAAAGAGTTGTTACGGTTAAAGAATTAACAGAATTGGATTCAACAAAAACCAAAGTATTTTTAAGTTTCGATAAAAACATAAGTTTCCAGAAGTATATTAGCTATAAAGAGCAACTTATAAAATTGGATTCTACACAATTAATTATAGATAACAACGAATTTATTTATTAAGCTTAATTTGTTAAATTTACCAAAACTACTTTCTGTTGGAAATCTTTGATGAACTTTTAAAATTTAGTGTTGTTGATGTTATTGATGTCATTCTAGTGGCATTCCTACTCTATTACGTCTACAAATTAGTAAAAGGTACGGTAGC
>CAYTSL010000040.1:0-11142 GCA_964440415.1 uncultured Flavobacteriaceae bacterium | reverse complement strand
TTTAAGATTTCTCCCATATTTTTTGCTAAACCTTGATCATTTAAATAGTTGTAGACTTCGGGATCATCCATGTTCACAAAACCTGGCATTGTTTTTTCAAACTTTCTCCACCACAAATGATCCTGATCTAAAAAATCATGTTCTGTACGTGCTCCATCAATTTTAAAACGACCTTGTACACGTGAAATAACGGCTTTATCGAGCATTTCTGGTAAGTTGGTAAACAAGCCAATGGAGCTGTTACCGTAATTAACTGCATAAGCGCCTTCAGTATAACGCAAGAATACACCTATTACTTCTTTTACACCAGCAGATACACCTTGAGCTGTACGCTCTTGCAGGTTATTTTCGGCATCATCTATTGGAGCGAAAATAAGTTTTGTTGGGTCTTGTAATGGTTTCATCCACTCTACCATTTTCTCGGCAGAACCACCCTGAAATGTACTTATCAAAGTATCAGGCATTGGATGAAATAAAAACGGTATATCTAAATTGGTACAATGTTTCTTCAATCTAGTAGCAATAGCGGCAATTAACATACTTTTTCCTGTTCCTGGAATTCCATAACCCATGAACACTGGCATAAAGCCTCCTAATTCCTGAAACGGATTCTTTTTTGCAGTAAAATCGTAGCTTAACATACGCTCTGTTAAACGACGAGCGAAATGTTTTGCATCTCGGTTACCTACAATTTGTTCAAACTGAATTTTATTAAACTCAATACTTTTGGCAGCTCCTGCAAACACATTATCCCAACCAGAAACAGCAAACTCCGATTTTTCAAGCTTGTATGTTCTGTCGATTATAGTTTCTGTGTATTCTAATGAGCTTTTACGTAACTGAATTTCATCAATTAGCGCTTCAAAATAAACAACCGTAAAATCGACTACATCTTGGTCGCTTTTGATGATTTCTGGATGACCTAAATACTTATCATAATAAAACAGAGAGCATGAAATCCCTTTTAATGGTGACATTAACGATACTTCTGGAATGCCAGCAAACTTATTCTTCATGACGCTTAAATCATCTGAAGCGACAGTTTTTAAATTATGAAGAATGTTATACGCAGTTGCAAACAACATAAAAGCAGTTGCAGTGTGCATTTTACTTTCGTATTCGCGTTTACCTGAATTATCTAATGTTGATTTACGCTCACTTAAACTTGATAATCCTGATGCATCGTAATAACTATCTTTAATCCAAACCCCAAGTGTAATTCCTTCTTGAACAGCATAAAGCGTTTCATTTAAATGTTTAGGAATTGCAATAGAATCTGGCAACAATCTCTTTTTTAAGGCTAAAATGGTTTTGGAAACTGACGTTACTTCAACATTACTTCCATTGTTTGCTCGAGATAAATACAGAAGAATAGAATCGTCTTTAGCATCTTTATCTTTATTCTTGGCTCGTAGACTTTGTTCCCATTGCACACTTTTTAAGTATGAAGAGGCTTCGTCACGAAGTACATCGAGTTCTGTTTGTTTTATAGGAAATGTAGTGTTGTGTTCCATTGTTTTAGTTTTCAGTTTTCAGTCCCAGTTTACAGTACTGAATACTGCTACTGTGACTGCTAACTTTATGTTTTATCTATTGTTAAATCAGCTACTTGAATTGGTGGTTTCGCCAACCTATTCATAATATCTGGTGTTTTATTATACAGCATTTGTATGATTCTGTGAGGTGCAAATACATATTTTTGATTAAAAACTGCATCCCATTTCTGGAATGTTTGCTTACTAAAAAAACTACCTTCAGAGAATTCGTTTCCAGATTCTACTTCGTCTATTTTAAATGAAATAGCATACGATTCCAACGGAATAGTTTTTTGTGCAATGCCTTCTAAAATGGCATGAGTAATTTCGTTTTCGTCTTTGGCAAACACATTATGTATTGGTCCTAAATCTACACGCTTGATTAATTTTGGAAATACCTTTGGCAAACGCTTATCGATAGCATAAGCCATAACATCTAAAGACATTTCTCTGTCTGACGTATTTTTTAACGCTGTATAGATTTCGCTTTTATAATCTTCCACATCCTTACCATCGTAATTGAAATACAAATAGCAAATAAATGGTCTGTTATGAGATACATCGTAAAAACTCCAGCTTACTAAATGCTCTCCTTTTGAACCCTCTGGAGCATCCATAATTTTACCTTGTACAAAACGATTAAAAATATATTGTTTTTTTGCTGATGTATAGTAAACAATTGATGCAGCTTGAAACAGTTTGCGTTTTTTAATAGGTTGTTTTTTACGTATTAAGGTATCTAAAAACTCCTCTTTTAATTCGTCTACATTTGTTAATTTTCCTAAATAGTCTTCTCGTAATTCTAAATCGTTGAACAGATAACGAAACTCTAAATAGTTAGGAAAGCCAGAATCTGTGAGGTCGACTTTCATATTGTCTTCGTCATCGTACATGTACTTGACTCTCATAGCCTCAATGGAGTATAATAGTAAATCGCAATATTGCTTAAACAAGAGTATTTCTTGTTTATTGCATAATTGCTGTTGCTGTACTGTTACAATTAGTTCCTTAAGTGCGAAGTCTACCATTTTATGATAGAATACATATTGATCCTTGGAATCTAATACAGCTGAATCTAAAGGTGTTACTATCATTTATAAGACACGAATTTCACTATTTAATACGAATTTCGGTTTTGCGTTAAGGATTGAACGGTCTGTTTGAGCTCCTCTTAGAGAGCGAGTAGTGAAAGCCTGACCACGCCCTAAAGCGTGGTAAAGCCATCATTATTTTAAGACAATAAATCGTCGTTGTTATCTTCTGGTTTTGTTTCGTCTTCTGGTTCGCCATCACCTGAAGGTGCAGTAGCATCTGCATTATAATAGTCGTCGAAAATCTCTTTCATGTCTATACCATAACGCTCTGCGAAATTCTTTTGAATTGCCGCATCTTTGGTACGGATTTCTTTTAAAGCCTCTGCATAACTGCCATAAACGCCTTGCATTACTTTTTCGTGAACTGGAATGTTATCCATCATTTCCTGGCGTGCTTTTGCACTTGCAGTATGCATTGCAGCTAATGTTTCGCCAATATGCTCATCGGTTTTAACACCTAAATGTTCTAAAATAGCTGCAAATTCCTGGTCTGTTCGGGCTTTTAATGCTACTATATAACCGTCGTAATATTTTAGTCTCTCGTCTGTATCACTCTTCAGTTTTGCACGATGTGTTTGTAGGTTACTACGTAAGGATGTCAATACTTTTATGGTTAAATTATGCTTGTGTACAAAACTGTCTTTAGAAGCTGCGAGTGTTGTGTATGCATTTTTCAGTCCTTCTAATTCTTCTACTTTTTGTTCAAGCTGTGTAACTTTTGCCAATGCATCTGAATATGCCGTAGATTGTTTATCTGCAACTTCTTCTAAAGCTTGACGTGCTTGTTTTAATAGAGCATATTGTTCTTCTAATTGATCCTCAACTTCTTTTTTCTTTTCAAGTGCTTTTGTGTGATTTTTACTTGCCTCAACAATTGCACCTTTAAGACTTTCTTCTACTTCCTTAATTTCAATCTCTCTGTCTTTTAAACGCTTGATCGCAGCCTGGCTTTTAAATGACAATTCGTTTAACAAGGTCTGTACATCTGCGCTTTCTATACGTTGCTGAAACATCGCTTTTGCCTTATTGTCTGAAGCATCACGTTCTTTTTGAGCTTCTTTAAGTTCTTGTTCTGCTTTTTTAATTTTTCCTTTTCTTCCCCAAAGGTTATTCCACCATGTGTCTGGTTTATTGTTAGCATCTTCCAACTCAACTTTTGCGCGTTCTAAACGCTTAACTGCATCGTCTATTATTTTTTGTTCGGCTGCATTAAGAGCAGAAAATCCTTCGAACATGATACCAACTTCGTCTTGATAATCTGTTAGGTCTTTAATTGCATCAAGCAATGTGGATCTGTCCTTTTCAGCCATTTCCACAACATTATCTAATGTTGCATTGAGTATTTTTTGGCGACTTTCTGGGTCATCTTCTTGAGCCAATTTAGATTTCATCTGGTCAATGGCTTTTCCCCAATTAACATCTACCTTTTCGGTTTTTTCGTTGGAATTCGTTTCTAATAAATCAAAATCATCAGACATATTATATTGTGTGTTTAAAGTTGAACAATTTTTGGTTAAGCAATTTCGTTAAAAAAATTGATTATTGAAAGTAACCTAAATTAAAGTTTGAGTAAATTTTAATTTAAATAGAAC
Source organism: uncultured Flavobacteriaceae bacterium (assembly GCA_964440415.1). Lineage (GTDB taxonomy): Bacteria > Bacteroidota > Bacteroidia > Flavobacteriales > Flavobacteriaceae > Site-B1. The sequence continues at coordinate 6,921 of CAYTSL010000040.1, read as the reverse complement.
TGCTTAAATTATTTGTAGTGAGAAACTTAAAAATGTTACAATTATTGATCAACAAGAAAGTATTAAATAAAAAAGGCGATTCTATTAATAAGAATCGCCTCAATCAAAAATCAATCAATTATATAGTTAGTCGTCTGATTCTTTTTTGTTAAATGTATATGCAATACCAAACTGTACCATAGAGGTTGTCATTTCATAAGATACAGATGATCCTGGCATAGCTCCTAAAGGATTGCTTGGTGAGTACATTGCAGGGTTTAATATTTCTCCTTGAGTTGCTCCATTACTATCACCATAATGATAAACCGCATCTAATTTCCAGCTATCATTAACATTGTAACTTAAACCAAATTGATAGGCATTTTTGATAATTGCTGTTGCTGGTACATTAAAAAATGCTAATTCATCTGGAATTGGGTTAGAACTATAAGTATACCCAAAACGTAAAGGTAATTTATCAATTCCTTTATACTGAAGGCCAGCAGAAAGAATAGAGATATTCTCCCAACCGAATCCAGCTACAGAAGGTAACATGTTTTCATCAAATGTCCAACCTGTTTCGGCAAAACCATCTGTGTTTTCGTAATCTACACGTCTAAAATCAAAAGCTAAATCAACATCTCCTGTTGAATACCCAAATCCAAGAGAGAAAATAGCAGGATAATCCATTTGGAATTTACTTTTGGAAGAAGAACCATCTGGATACGTATTTTCAAACTCCAGCTCACCAAATTTTTGTGCGGTTTTATAAGATGCACCAAGTTTTAAACCAAAACCTGAATCGTAGAACAATCCAAACTGTGCTCCAAATCCAATAGCTGATGCTTTATCTGTGTTTGGAAAACCAAACATATTTGGTTTTGCTGTTGGGTTAGGTGCCAATTCCAATGCTGCATAATCAATGTTAGGTTGAATACCAATTGATAATTTATCAGTTATTTCATAAGCATAAGATAATCCTACTTGCAATAACATGTAGTCAGACTCAATATGTCCAAAACCACCAGCTGCTTGAGGATAATTTACTGGATTTGAATTTTCCATTGGATTAAAGCCAGCATTAGGATTACCATTAGCATCAAGTGGAGAGTTATTATCTACAGGAAAAGTAACTCCAAAACCACTAATACCAAAAGCAGATGCACCAAATGTATGTTTGCTACCTTCTTTTCCCCAAACCATTCCTAACGCAGGCATTAGTGATAAACCTCTATCATCCTCTGTTGTTCCACTTACAGGTGGTGAAGCAGGCGAACCTGGTCCAAATGCTCCTGCTGGCCACATGGCTCCTGCTGGTAAACTTGAACTTAATTCTGGAGAGGAGAAGAATAAACCTACATCAAGCTTAATGATCTTGTCATCAAAAGTTGAAATGGTGGCGGGATTCCATTGCATTGCACCGGAAATATCAAGAGGTTGCGCAGTTGCTGCTCCACCCATTGACATGTTAACTGCACCTACACCTTGCATGATGTGGCCAGATTGTGCAAACATTGCACTGGAAAATAATAACACAAATAATTTAAATAAATTTGTTTTCATAGTATGTTAATTTATGTTGATTTTGATTTAAAATTTATTACAATCAACAGTTGTTAATTAAGTTGGTATAAAAGTAAATACGGAAGTGTTTTTAAATCATGATATAAATCATGTATTTATTTTGTGTAACTTTTGTTACAATTCATCATTATAATGGCCTAATTAGTAGAATTTTAAAGTTTTTTCTTTTGTTGACATATATAAGTTTTAGCATCATTTTTTCCTCATAGATTTAAATACTCCTAAAATGCCTAGTTATGAAAAACAAAAGGTTTCTATATACAAGAAATCCCGAAAAGCATTTTGAAAAGGAGATTTATGAGTTTGATAGAAATAATAGAGCTATAGAAGATTTAGATACATCAGATTACAAATTAGGACTGGACATATCTATTCATAAAAAAAGCCACTACATCTACGCTAAAGCTTCGATGCACGAAGGCAGGCTTTTTTTTATCTAGTTAACTTTCTATATTTAATTCGTTTTGGTATCAAATCACCTCCAAGACGTTGCTTTTTATTCTCTTCGTAATCCGTAAATCCACCTTCAAAGAAATAGACTTGAGAATCACCCTCAAAAGCTAAAATATGTGTACATATTCTATCTAAAAACCACCTGTCATGACTAATTACTACTGCACAACCTGCGAAGTTCTCTAGTCCTTCTTCCAAAGCTCGTAATGTGTTCACATCAAGATCATTAGTAGGCTCATCTAAAAGTAATACATTACCTTCTTCTTTGAGTGTCATGGCAAGGTGTAAACGGTTCCGTTCTCCACCTGATAGCAGTTTTACTTTCTTATTTTGTTCACTTCCAGAAAAGTTAAAACGACTTAAATAAGCACGTGAATTTACCTGCTTTCCTCCCATCATAACTAGCTCCTGTTCGTCACTAAAGTTTTGCCAAATAGTTTTCTCTTGGTCTATATTAGAATGTGCTTGGTCTACATAAGCGATTTTTGCAGTTTCACCAACTTTAAATTCACCTTCATCTGGCTCAATTTCACCCATTATCATTTTAAAAATAGTGGTTTTCCCTGCTCCATTCGGTCCTATAATACCAACAATTCCCGCTTGTGGAAGGTTAAAATTCAAATTGTCATATAATAATTTATCTTCAAAGCCTTTACTGACTCCATTTGCCTCAATAACATTGGTTCCTAAACGAGGTCCATTAGGAATGTATATCTCCAGTTTCTCATCTAATTGTTTCTGGTCCTGATTCATTAATTTATCGTAATTCTTCAAACGTGCTTTCTGCTTTGTTTGACGACCTTTTGCTCCTTGACGAACCCATTCCAGCTCTCGTTCTAATGTTTTCTGACGTTTAGAAGCTGTTTTCCCTTCTTGAGCCATACGAGTAGATTTTTGATCTAACCAAGAAGAATAGTTGCCTTTCCATGGTATTCCTTCTCCTCTATCCAACTCTAAAATCCAACCAGCAACATTATCTAAAAAGTATCTATCGTGAGTTACAGCTATAACTGTGCCCTTGTATTGAGCCAAATGATGCTCTAACCAATGTACAGATTCTGCATCTAAATGGTTTGTTGGCTCATCTAATAATAATACGTCTGGTTCTTGAAGCAACAAACGACATAAAGCAACTCTTCTTCTTTCACCACCAGATAATATACCAATCTTTTTATCACCATCAGGAGTGCGCAATGCATCCATTGCTATTTCAAGTTTTGTATCCAATTCCCAGGCATTTGAAGCATCAATCTTATCCTGAAGCACTGCTTGCTTATCCATAAGTTTCTGCATCTTATCAGGATCAGAATAAACTTCCTCTAAACCGAACATATCGTTTATCTTGTTGTATTCGTCAAGTATAGCAACCGTTTCAGCCGCACCTTCTTTAACAACTTCTAAAACTGTTTTATTATCATCAAGTATTGGCTCTTGCTCTAAAAATCCAACTGAATAATCTTGTACGAAAGTTACATCCCCTTGAAAATTTTTATCAATTCCGGCGATAATTTTTAAAAGGGTCGATTTACCAGATCCATTTAGACCTAAAATTCCAATTTTAGCTCCATAAAAAAAGCTTAAATAAATATTTTTCAAAACCGGAGTATTAGCGCCTTGAAAGGTTTTTGTTACTCCAGTCATTGAAAAGATTACTTTCTTATCGTCGCTCATTATACTCTACCTTTTAATGCGTTAAACACCCATGCTATTGCAAAAAAACCAATTCCTACTGCTGCAAAACCCCAACCTGCTACTTCATCATATCTAAATGCTCCAAGCGCGATTAATCCTAATCCTACTATAATCATAATTGTTGTAGCCCATGCCAGTACCGTATTTTTATTCATTGCCATAAATTAAATTTTAGTTAGTTTTTAGATGGTCAAGAAACAAATATCGTTTTTTTTATAAAAAAAAGCATCCTTTTAAGATGCTTTGTATAATATGATTCTAAAATAAACAGTTTTAGATCATTGGAACTTCTATAAAAAGTAATTGAGAATCCTCATTTGCCTTAACTTTAAATTTATCAGTCTCATAGACTCCAACGGCATCTCTGGATTTAGAAATTTCTTTATCAATTTGACTCTCACCAAAGACATTCATGACATACACTCCATGATCCTTGCTCAATAAATTATATTCAAAAGCCTTGTTTTTCTTTAAGTCAATACGAGACAGTTTTGCATTTTGATGAATTTTCAAACTGCCTTCATGATCATCATTTACAGAAGTAACTAGAATTTGCAGGTTATTCTCCCTATCTGATTGTTCAAAATATTTCTGATCATATCTTGGTGCTACATCTTTTTCATTTGGTACAATCCAAATTTGAAATAAACTTAAATATTCTTCATTAGATCCATTTATTTCAGAATGTTGAACACCAGTTCCGGCAGACATAACCTGCACTTCTCCAGGATTTACAGGTTGCCATTTATCATGCATATTGTCTCGATGTTTTAAAACACCCTTTAACGGAATTGTAATAATTTCCATATTATCATGTGGATGCGTACCAAATCCCTTTTTTGGTGCTATGGTATCATCATTTAATACTCTTAATGCACCAAATTGGACTTTTTCTGGATTATAGTAATTCGCAAAACTAAACGAATGATTTGCCTGTAACCAACCGTGATTTGCAAATCCTCTTTCTTCTGCTTTATGAAGTATTGTTTTCATTTTTTATTCTTTTAAAACTTTTTTGAGATTCCCATCTTCATGGGAATGACAATAAATTGTCATCTTATTTTATCTAATAAATCACTTAATTTTTTTGCTTCTTCTTCTGTTAAATTTTTCAACAGATCATCTTTTAAATGTTTGGATATATCTTTTAAAAGGCCGTTGCCCTTTTTTGTTATTTCAATATATACTACTCGTCTATCATCTGGACAATGCTCACGACTAATTAATTCTTTGGCGCATAGTTTATCCATTAATCGAGTGGCGTTTGGTGAACGTTCTACCATTCTCTCCTTAATAGTCTGAACTTTTAAAGGCTTTTTTGCACCGTTTAGAATTCTTAAAATATTGAATTGCTGCGGTGAAATCCCATAAGGCTTGAAAAAGTCATTTTGATGGTTTGTAATCCAATTTGCAGTATATAGAATGTTTAGTGTTGCTTTAATTCTATTGTTTGCAAACTTGGAATTGATATCTTTTGAAAAATCACCCATTTTAAAGAGCTTTATTAAATTCTGAAACTGCCTGTTTTAATTGATTGTTAAATTCTATATCAATTATTTTTCCATCAGAAAAATTCTTATGAAAAAAAGGTAAAGAAAAAGTACTTATAATGTTTGCACTCATTCTAGGGAATTTTCCTTTAGCAATCTCCAAAACAGATAAACCTCCTCGTCCTCCAGGAGATGTTGCCATTAACAACATTGGTTTATTACTCCAGAGATTATTATCTATTCTCGACATCCAATCAAAAATATTCTTAAATGCAGCAGAATACGCGCCATTGTGTTCAGCGAGTGATAATACAATACCATCAGATAATTTAATCAACTCCAAAAATTTGTGGGCATTATCAGGTACTCCATGTTCATTTTCTAAATCAATACTGTATAACGGTAATTCATAATCATTTAAATCTAAAACTGAAACTCGAACTTCATTAACCAAACTCGATGCATAAGATGCTAAATCTTTATTGATTGAATTTTTACTGTTACTTCCTGCAAAGGCTACTATATTCTTCATACTAATTATTCTTCTTTTTGTTAAAAATATAAGACACAACTAAAAGGATCAATGCAACTATTGCTCCTCCTTGTTCACCGTCACCAATCATAAAGTGTGCGAAAAATGCTAAAATGAAGGCAAAGAAGAAACCTGCATAAGCCCATTCTTTGATAACTTTAAAGTTTGGATTCCAAATTGCAACCAACCCCAATAACTTTGCAACTGCATATGGATAAATTATATAAGTTGGATAGCCAAAACTGGTAAACATTTTTGCAACTTCTTCATGATTAAAGAAATACATGCCAGCTGAAAATAGCACTAAAGCAGATAATAATCCCGTTGCAATGTAAAAGATAATTTTATTACGTTTCATATTTATTTGATTTAAATTATTGGACAAATGTACATTAATTTATTTTAGTTTCCAAGGAATATATTATCATGGTATATATTATGATTTTTCAATATGATTAAATAGAGAATATTTGTACTTTAGCATCAAACTACATTTTAATGGATATCAAGTTCAATAAAAACGAAGATCATAATAAACTGCTTGTTTCAGAACTTAAGAAACGCTTTTCCAAAGTTAAATTAGGAGGTGGAGCTAACCGAATAGAAAAGCATCATTCCAAAGGAAAAATGACTGCAAGAGAACGTATTGATTATTTGCTAGATGCAAAAGAAAAATCTATTGAAATTGGTGCCTTTGCTGGAGACGAAATGTATAAGGAACATGGTGGATGCCCTTCTGGTGGAGTTGTTGTTAAGATAGGTTATGTTAAAGGCAAACAGTGTATAGTTGTTGCCAATGATGCTACCGTAAAAGCCGGAGCTTGGTTTCCAATTACTGCTAAAAAGAATTTGAGAGCTCAAGAAGTTTCCATTGAAAATAAATTACCCATCATTTATCTTGTAGATTCAGCAGGTGTTTATTTACCCATGCAAGATGAAATTTTCCCAGACAAAGAGCATTTTGGCCGCATCTTTAGGAATAATGCTATCATGAGTAGTATGGGCATCACTCAAATTTCTGCAGTTATGGGAAGTTGTGTTGCAGGTGGAGCTTATTTGCCTATTATGAGTGATGAAGCCTTAATAGTGGATAAAACAGGAAGTATATTTTTAGCCGGAAGTTATTTAGTAAAAGCGGCTATAGGAGAAAGTATTGATAATGAGACTTTAGGTGGTGCATCAACCCATTGT
>CAYTSL010000039.1:0-11183 GCA_964440415.1 uncultured Flavobacteriaceae bacterium | reverse complement strand
TATATAATTAATTTAGCCACAGAAAGTGGTAAAATCTCTAAAAAAGTATTAGTAAAGTAGAATCCCCAGATTTACCATTTGCTAATCGCGGAAAGCTCTAATCAATTGGTTAGGGCTTTTTGTTTAGGATACTTTTAAGTTGATCAAGGTCAACTTCCTGCTGATCACCTGACTGCATATTTTTAAGTGTATAAACATTTTTTGAAACTTCGTTCGCACCAACTAAAACCACATAATTTATTTCTCGTTTGTTGGCATAGGTCATTTGTTTCTTCATTTTTGTTGGGTCAGGGTAAAGCTCTGCATTAATATTGGATTCCCTTAAAGTATTTATTGCTTTTAAACAATATAAAGCTTCTTGGTCACCAAAATTGATAAAAAGAACATCTACTTTATTAGTAACTGTTTCCGGGAATAAATTTAATTCTTCCAATACAAGATATATTCTGTCTAAACCAAAACTTATTCCAACACCACTCACATCCTTCATTCCAAAAATACCAGTAAGATCGTCATAACGACCTCCACCACCTATAGAACCCATTTGAACTGAATCTGGAGCAGAAACCTCGAAAATTGCACCTGTATAATAATTTAAACCACGAGCCAAGGTCACATCTAATTGTAATTTAGCAGACTGTAGTTTTAATTCTGAAATAGCTTTATCAATAAACTCTAACTCTTCTATTCCTTTTAAACCTTCTTCTGATGCTCCTAAAATAGTTTTCAAACTATCAATTTGTTGGTCAAAGGATCCTGATATGCTAAATAATGGTCTTAATTTATCTATACCACTTTTTGAAATACCCTTATTCAACATTTCTTCCTTAACCTTCTCCTCTCCTATCTTATCAAGTTTATCCAGAGCAACCGTAAAATCAATCAATTTATCTTTAGCACCAATAATTTCGGCTATTCCAGATAGTATTTTTCGATTATTAATTTTAATTGTGACACCTTTTAGGTTTAGGTTGGTAAAAACATCATCATATAATTGCACAAACTCGACCTCCTGCCATAACGACTTAGATCCAACAACATCTGCATCACACTGATAAAACTCTCTAAAACGGCCTTTCTGTGGTCTATCTGCCCTCCAAACCGGTTGAATTTGATACCGTTTAAAAGGAAATGTTATATCATTTTGATTTTGTACCACATAACGTGCAAATGGTACTGTAAGGTCGTAGCGTAGTGCTTTTTCAGATATTTTTGAAGTCAATTTATTGGATTGCTTTTCTGAATATAATTTGTCGTCAACTTTACTTAAAAAATCCCCCGAATTCAAAATCTTAAAAATCAATCGGTCTCCTTCATCTCCATATTTTCCCATTAAGGTTTCAGAATTCTCAAAACTAGGGGTCTCTATAGGTTGAAATCCAAAACGCTCGAAACTACTTTTTATAGTGCTAAAAATATAGTTGCGTTTTGAAACCTGTTCTGGATTAAAGTCTCTAGTACCTTTAGGTATACCTGGTTTCTTTGCCATTAATAATTTAATTTTGCACAAATATCTTAATTTTTAAACTTACATAATAAGTTATTTGCAATTTATAGTAACTTTATTGTGTTTTTATAGTCTTATAGAAAAATCGGAAATTAATCAGGTTAAGTATGTTTTCACTCTTTCGAGAAAATGTTAGAATAGCATTTCACTCCATAAAAAGTCAGTTGCTTCGCGCTATATTAACCATGCTTATTATCGCAATTGGTATTACAGCACTAGTAGGTATTTTAAGCGCAGTTTCAGCCCTTGAAAACACCATCTCAAGTGACTTTTCATCCATGGGTTCTAACACATTTAATATCCAGCGTTATGAGTTTAATACGCAAAGACATGGAGGCGGTGAACTACAAAAAGTAAACCCGGTAATTAGCTACAACAATGTAAGAGCATTTGTAGACAAGTATGATTATCCTTTTACCAAAACTTCAGTGTCGTTTACAGGAACACGATCTGCCGAAGTTAAATATGATAATGAGAAAACAGATCCGGAAGTAAGGATTTTAGGAATTAATGAACACTATATTCAAAATTCAGGCCTAGAATTAGAAAGTGGTCGCGAACTTAATTATTTTGATGTTGTGAATAATAATAATGTTTGTGTTATTGGAAGTGATCTTAAGAAAGCTTTCTTTGAAGACCTCAACCCAATAGATAAAACAATTAGCGTTCGTGGGGTTAAATTAAAGGTTATAGGTGTTTTAAAAACCAAAGGAGCAACTTTTGGTAATAATTTAGATTTACGTGTTTTAATGCCTATCCAGAATGCGCGTTCTATTTTCACAAACCCTAATATCAATTACAATATTAGTATAATGGTGGAAAACAAAGAAATGCTTGAAGCAGCGCAGGATGAAGCCATTCTTACCTTTAGGAATATTAGAGGTTTAAGGCCAATTCAAGAGAATGACTTTGGTATTGAAAGAAGCGACGACCTTATAAACAGAATTGCCAGTATTACTAAATATCTTTATATAGCCGCTTGGGTTATTAGTATTATAACCATTTTTGGATCCTCAATTGCATTAATGAATATCATGTTTGTATCGGTTACTGAGCGTACTCGTGAAATTGGTGTAAGAAAGGCACTTGGAGCCAAAAGAAAAACAATTGCATTTCAGTTCTTTATTGAAACCTTGATTATAGGACAGTTTGGTGGTATTTTTGGGATAATTCTAGGTGTCTTAGTCGGATTAGGTGTTTCGGCAGCTGCCGATTTTAAATTTGCAACACCTTGGCTAGCCATGTTCAGTGCATTCGCAATAACATTTATTGTAGCAGTGATTTCCGGGTCACTTCCAGCCATTAAAGCTTCAAAGTTAGATCCTATTGAAGCCTTACGTTACGAATAATTACTGATTAACTAACTTATTAAAGTATTTAAAAAGATCTCCTTTTGTAATACTAGAACCTTGTTGAATCAACTTAAATTTATCTAAATTTTTGTCTTCTGAATAGGTTTTATTAGCTTGAAGAAATTCAACAGCATCATCTAATAAATTGTCACGTAACCAATTGAAGCCTTCTTTGGTTGTTAAATTGATATCTTCTACTGTTAACTTAACAGCAATCACGTGCATGTTCTTTTTACCTAAATGAAATAAATGCATCTGTTGCGGAGAAATATGTTCTAAGTAGGTTGCTTTGCCCAACACACCTTCCCAAACCAGATCACTAAAAACATCTAATTCTTGTTCAACTACTTCCGGATTATTGGTTTTTAGCTCTTCCCATTCTGTTGCTGTAATACTTTGAGTAGCTAAAAAATTGATAAACTCTTTATGCAGTTCTTTAAATTGTTCTATTGTTAGTCTTGCGTACTTCACGTTAAATTCAATTAATTAATCGCATTAAAAGCTTCAAAAGGTCTATCTGTTGCCAATATATCTACACCTTTATTCTTCCATGTCTTGTAGAGTTCGTCTCCTCTTGCCTTCGCTTGCTTATCCAAGTTTCCTAATGTCCCTAACATACAAACAATATCTTTTTCGTGCAATCTCTTATACAATGAAGGGTTGGATAAGCGTGTCCCTGTAAAGGCCAACATATTCTGTGTTGGGATTTTCGCCTTTAATAATCTGTCAAACTCATCATTATTTCTCGCAGATACAGACAATAATAAATCTGGTGCTAATTTATAAGCTGTTTTAGCTTGTGCTACATCATAAGTAATAATGATACTTATACCTTCAGCTTTAGCCTCTCTGATAGCCTTAATAACCGTTTCCTGACTTACACTTCGTTTTAAATCAACTGTTAGAATTACATTCTTCTCCTTACACCACTCTAAAACATTAGAAAACAAAGGAATTTTAAAGTTGGATACATTTCCGTAATCATCAATTAAATTGAACTCTTGTAGTTCATTATAAGTCAGTTTTCTTATCAAACCACTTCCTGTAGTAGTTCTATTAATTGAATTATCATGCATCAACACCAACTTATCATCTTTAGTTTGAGCAACATCCACTTCATATATAGCAGAAATACTATCACTTACATATTTAATTGTTTCCAGACAATTTTCAGGATAGTTTAGTAATCCTTTGCCTGCTCTATGCACGCTAATATTTGGGTAATTACCTTTTGATATTTTAAATACTTCAATTAGCCTTGAGTTAGTTTTTGCATATGCACTATCATTGGTGTTTGACTGCTTACAACCCAAAAATCCAAACAACAAAAAGAATAAAAGAATACGTTTCATAAATGGTGGAATAAAAATGCGCTCCTAAATTAGGAGCGCAAATTTAATAATTATCTACAATTTATTATTAGAAAATATAACGAACTCCAAATTGTGCTTGCCATCTGGATGCCAAACTTGCATCAAAACCAAAAGTCTCTGCATCAGAACCTCCATTAAATGTATAAACAGGTTCACTTCCAGAAGTATCAACTCCAAGAGGTGACAAGTTATTAGGCTGCTCTACGACACCCCAATTGGAGTTAATAAGATTCCCAACATTTAAAACATCAATACTAAATTGAATAGTATTAGTTTTATCTTCAGATACTTTAAAGTTGTAATCTTGTAAAAATTTCAGATCCCAACGACTTCTCCAAGGTGCTAGTGCTCCATATCGTTCAGCATAATTTCCTCTATTCTCACTTAAATAGTCATCTTGTTGAATAAAACTTTCAAAATCAGTAGCCATTGATGATCCACCAGAAAAAGTCATTTGTTGAACTTCTGATGAAGTTGGCACATAAATTAAGTCATTATTTTGGAATGAGCTGTCGTTATTAATATTTCCAGCGTATGTATAATTAAATCGACCTCCTTGAGCATATTCAAAGAATGTCGACAAAGTAGAACTCCATTTATCATTTCCATAGGTCCATTTTTTACTTGCAACACCAATGATACGATGCGTATCTCCATATTTTGAATAAGATAATACATCTTTGTTGGCATCACCAGAAATTGGATTAAAATCAAACGCATCACTTGTTATTTCAGCTTCAATCGAGTTTACATCTTTCGCATTTAAATAGCTATAGGCTAACATAGTATATAAACCATTATCAAAAGTCTTTTGAGCCTTTAAAGATGCATTCCAAATTCGTCCTTTATCAGAATTTGTAAATACATAAGCATTATTACCAACATCTCCAGCAGTGTAAATAGGTCTATTATCTCCAGGTGCATTTAATGTGCCTGTAGGATTTCTCAACCCCCAGTTTTGTACATGTGCTCCATTAATATCCTTTGTATATGCCACATCTCCTGTTAAAATCAATCCATTCTCAAATTTATAATCAGTACCAATATTCGTTCTCCATACTTGTGGAAACTTATAATCCGGATCAACAGCTGTTAAGAAAAAAGAATTAGGATTAGCAATCTGGTTTCCTAACCATACAAAAGGAAAACGTCCTGTAAATAATCCAGTACCTCCACGTAACTGGAAAGTATCGTCCCCTTTAACATCATAATTAAATCCAACTCTTGGGGAAATTAGCCAATCATTGTTAGGCATTTTGGTATTGTCAATAAAAACTTCTTCACCCGTGTTTGGATTGAAATAAGGTATTGATGGATCCACACAACAATTTCTATCAATCACTTCCTGAGCTTTGTCTGCAGAGTCAAAGAATAATGGTTTATCAAAACGAACTCCATAAGTTAATTTGAATTGTTCATTAATGATCCATTCGTCTTGCAAATAAAAAGCTAACTGACCTACATTGGTTTCAGCCAATGCCCAACCTCCAGCAACACCATCACCGGCTGCATTCAATCCATTATGTGCTGCAAGGGCATCATCAAATGATTGCTGTAATGCCCCAGAAGTTGCAGCTGCCTGAAAATCTGCTACGCTTCCATACTGTGGAAAAAATACACCTGCTGCACCATAAACTCCTAAATTGAATGAATTGTCAAATTCAAATTTCTCAAAGGAAAAACCAAATGTGTACGTGTGGTCTCCTTTAAATATATTCATGTTATTAGAAAACTGAAATACTTTTTGATCAAGTGTATTATTAACAGAAAACGGTTCATGACCAGCAATTATATAATTTAATCCTGCGCCATCCTGAATAATAATTGATGGTGCTGGATTCGATAATGGATTTCTAAAATCATCAAAATGCGTATAACCTGCCTGTAATTTATTAGAAACGTTATCAGTTAACTGCGAGTTTAATTCCAATTGTACAGACTGTAATTTATTATTGATCTGATACCCAGTATTTTCAAGTTGTAAGGTCGTAAAATTAGGTCCTCTTGGTTGAATAGCGGTTGGATGAGCTGGTTTTTCTTTGGATGCATCTAGCCAATTATAAATAACTGCTAGTCTATTATTATCATTAATATTCCAGTCTAATTTAAAAATACCCTTTGTGGATTCTGAAGCATAAGTAAACCCTTCGTAGGCTCCTGGATTGTAATTACCACCATTTATTCCATTAAGGATATTTTGAACTATCATTAAGTCTGAATCTAATACTCTGGTTTCGTTAATTGCTCCAGAACCCGTATTTGGAACCCAACCATTAGATCCTAAATCTGTTCTATCATCTTTTTCAAAATTGGCGAAAAAGAACAATTTATCTTTCACTATTGGTCCTCCTATGCTAACACCATATTGACTTTGCTCTAAATCTGGTTTAGTAACATCTTCGCCATTAATTTTTCCTCCAGTAAGGCTTTCATTTCTAAAAAATCCGTAAACGGTACCATGAAATTCATTGGTTCCGCTTTTAGTAACCGCATTTACAGATGCACCTGTAAAACCAGATTGCGTCACGTCAAAAGGAGCTGTTGACACTGATATTTGATCGATAGCATCAAGAGAAATAGGTTGCGCATCGGTTTGACCACCTACTGTAGGTGCATCTAATCCGAATGGATTATTAAAAATAGCACCATCTAAACTAAAATTATTATACTGATCATTTCTTCCTCCAAAAGAATTTCCGCTTGCAGATGGTTCTAGCCTGGTAAAATCAGCTGCTGAACGAGAAATAGTTGGCAGTCTTGTAAGCTCTCTTCTACCTACACTAGTTTCAGCTCCAGTTCTGTCATTTCCAAATATACCCTGAGTGGTTCCTGTAATAACAACAGCATCTAATTGTTCGACATCAGTTGACATAGCAACATTTAAATCAAGGGTTTTACCTAAAGTTAGATATACATCGTTATAAGTTTTATCCTTATACCCTACATAACTCACTGTTATCGTATATGGTCCACCAACCCTCATATTTAAGATGTTAAAACGACCATCAAAATTGGTTGATGCCCCATCTTTAGTACCTGTTGGTAAATGGATGGCTAAAACATTACCTCCAAGTAGTGGTTGTCCAGTTTCGTCTACGACCAGTCCTTTAATATTCGATGTCGTGACCTGTGAAAAGGCCAATACACCAACAAACAGAAAAGCAAAAGAAATTACAAGATTTTTCATTTTGAATAATTAGATTAGTTAAAAAATATTAGTAACAAAAGTAGCATAAAAAAAGCCACACTTTCGTGTGGCTTCTATTGTTTTATTAACGAATCGTTAAATATTGTTGATAATTATTTAGCTTCTGCTACAACATCAAATGTAAAGTTTTTTATAACTTCTCTGTGGAAACGCAAAGTAGCCTCATATTGACCTGTACGTTTAATTAATCCACCAGCAATTGAAATGAATTTCTTTTCAATTACAACACCTTGTTTTTCAAGTGCATCAGCTAAATCTGCATTATTCACAGAACCAAAAAGCTTATCTCCCTCTCCTGTTTTTGCAGATATTTTTATTTCTAAATTGTTGAGTCCTTCTGAAGCTTTTTCAGCTTCACTAACTATTTTCTTTTCTTTGTATCCGCGTTGTTTTAAAGTTTCAGCTAACACTTTTTTAGCCGATACTGTTGCTAAAACAGCTTGTCCATGAGGAATTAAAAAATTTCTACCATAACCGTTCTTAACCGTTACTACGTCGTCTTTAAATCCTAAATTCTCAACGTCTTGTTTTAATATAAGTTCCATAGTTATGATAATTTATTTTAATAAATCAGCTACATAAGGCATTAAAGCTAAGTGACGTGCTCTTTTTACAGCTACAGCAACTTTTCTTTGATACTTTAATGATGTACCTGTCAAACGTCTTGGTAAAATTTTACCTTGCTCATTTATAAATCGCATTAAAAAATCTGAATCTTTGTAATCAACATACTTGATTCCAGACTTTTGAAACATACAATATTTCTTTTTCTTGTTTGTTTCTATGTTTAACGGAGTCAAATACCTGATCTCTCCTCCGTCTTTCTTATCTTTTGATTGTTGTTCTAAAGTTGCCATAATTATGCTTTTTGTTGATCTCTTTTTCTTCTTCTTTCGGCCCAAGCAACTGCATGCTTGTCCAATGTAACGGTTAAGTAACGCATAAAACGTTCATCACGTCTAAATTCAACTTCTAGAGAATTAATAATTTCTCCAGGTACAGTGTACTCAAATAAGTGATAAAATCCACTTTTTTTGTTTTGGATTGGATAGGCTAATTTCTTCAAGCCCCAATCTTCTTTGGCTATCATCTTTGCTCCTTTAGAAACGAGAAAATCTTCGTATTTCTTTACTGTTTCCTTTATCTGAGGTTCAGATAAAACGGGATTTAAGATGAAAACAGTTTCATAATGATTCATAAATTATAATTTATTGTTAAAAATGTGTGCAAAAATAACTATTTATTTAGGACTATACAATTAATACTTTAACATTTTAAATTAAGCCCAGTTTATTAAGGAATATCCTAGATTTAAAAAAAAGTTAAACACTTTATCGGAGTTTTTTGCATTTTAAAGATATTTAGTGTATGTTTGTCGAATCTTAACCTAATAAAAGTAAAATGTTATGACTTTAAATTGTGTTGTTGTTGATGATTCTGCAATCCAACGTCTATCTATTGTCAAACTAATTGAGAATCATTCCTCACTTAATTTGATAGCAGAGTATAACAGTGCGCTTGAAACCAAAAATGGTTTAAATACGCACAAGGTAGACCTTATTTTTCTTGATATCGAAATGCCTGTTTTAAACGGTTTCGAATTACTTGATGTATTAAATAATAAACCTCAAATTATTTTTGTCACAGGTAAAACGGAATATGCGTTTAAAGCATTTAATTACGATGCCACTGATTATTTACAAAAACCTCTTACCAAAGAACGTTTCAATGTTGCCGTAGACAAAGCTCTTGAGCAGCATAAATTGAAATTAGATTTCAATGAGACTGATGGTGAACACATTTTTGTAAAAAGTAATCTTAAAAAACGTAAGGTTTATATCAAAGACATTAAATGGATTGAAGCTCTCGGAGACTACGTTAAACTAGTTACAGAAGAAAACAGCTTAGTAGTACTTTCTACTATGAAAGCGTTTGAAAAAGAACTACCAGAAGGTAAATTCTTAAGAATTCACAAATCTTATATTGTTAATCTTGATAAAGTTGATAGATTTAACAGTAAAAATGTTGAAGTGGGTTCCTATGAAATACCATTGAGTAGAAACAAAAAGACCTTATTGGTTGACGCCTTAAATAATATTTAAATTAGAAATTATCGACATTTAAAATTACTTTAACCGAACGGAAATCTTTAACGTTTAGGAAGCTATTCTTTATCTTAAGAATAGCTTCTTTCGTTTTTGGTAAAGACTGTTTAGGAGGTATTTTTATAAGTATATTCTTTTGGTATAAATTACGTATTCTGGCTATAGGAGGAAATTCTGGTCCCAAAACATTCTCATTAAATACGTTTTGCAAAGACTTCGCCATCCAATCACTAGACTCATTTACCCGATTATACTCTTTATGCTTAAGTGTGATCTTAATTAACCGATAAATAGGCGGGTATTTATAGTTATATCGCTCATTTAGTTGTTCTTTAAACATTTCCAAATAATCATTTGTTGTTACTTGTTGTAAAATTTTATGATACGGATTATAGGTTTGAATAAGTACTTTACCACGTTTTTTGGTTCTTCCTGCTCTTCCTGCAACTTGAAGCATCATTTGAAAACTTCGCTCATGAGCCCTAAAATCAGGGAAATTCAGCATATTATCTGCGTTCATGATGCCAACTAGTTTTACATTTCTAAAATCAAGTCCTTTTGATACCATTTGTGTACCAACTAATACATCTATTTCTTGCTGCTCAAAAGAAGTTATTATTTTCTCATATCCAAATTTACCTCTGGTAGTATCCATATCCATTCTTCCTACTGCATACTCTGGAAAAAGTTTCTTAACCTCTTCTTCTATTTGCTCTGTTCCAAATCCCTTACTATCCAAAGTTGGACTTCCACAAGCCAAACAGTTTTGCAACATGGCCATATGATAACCACAATAGTGGCAGCGTAATTGATTTATTTTTTGATGATAAGTTAAACTTACATCACAATTAGGACACTGCGGCGAATTCCCACATGTATTACATTCTACAATAGGTGAAAAGCCACGTCTATTTTGGAATAATATAATTTGATGACCTTCTTGTAAAGCTACAGTCATTTCCTCTAACATTCTATCGCTAAAATGACCTTTCATACGTTTTTTACGATGTTTTTCCTTTATGTCGACCAATTCAATTTCAGGCATTAATACATCATTAAACCGTCTATCAATTTCAACCAACCCATATTTATTATTCTTTGCATTATGATAACTTTCCAAACTTGGAGTTGCAGAGCCTAATATGGTATTTGCTTTGTGCATAGCCGCTAAAACTATTGCCGTATCTCTTGCATGATATCTAGGTGCAGGATCAAACTGTTTGAAAGACTGTTCATGTTCTTCATCAACAATTATTAATCCTAAATTATTGAAAGGTAAAAAAATAGAGGATCGAGCTCCTAAAATTATTTGTGCTTTCTCTGATTTTTTAAGTACATTATTCCAAACTTCTACTCGTTCATTTAAGGAATATTTAGAATGAAATACAGAAACTTTATCTCCAAAATAATTTTGTAATCTGCTTACTAATTGTGTTGTTAAAGCAATTTCAGGTAATAAATATAAGACCTGTTTGCCTTGCTCTAAAACATCATCAATCAGTTTAGAATACACTTCGGTCTTACCAGAAGATGTTACACCATGTAATAATGTAACGTTATGATCATTAAAGGATTCAATAATATTTTCTAAAGCTTTACTTTGATGTGAGTTTAATGTCTTTGTGGATTCCTTTTCAT
>CAYTSL010000038.1:0-11415 GCA_964440415.1 uncultured Flavobacteriaceae bacterium | reverse complement strand
TCGAACGACCTCCAATAGAAAAACATGTGGTCCATGCACCGCAGACTATTAATGAAGCATATAACTATGAGAAACCATCCTCATTTTCAAGGGCCTTACGCCTGGATCTAGGGGACTATAAGGTATTGCTTATTTCGGGTACAGCGAGTGTAAATGAAGAAGGTAAACCAGAGCACATCGGTGATTTTAAAGCTCAGCTGTGGAGAACCTATGTAAATATCACCAATCTTCTTGAAGCAGAAGGAATGTCCTGGCATGACGTGGTCAGGACAACCAATTACCTCAGGGATATTGAAAGGGATTATGCTGAATTTAATAAAATTCGTACATCTTTTTATCAGTGGCTGAATCTTGATCCATTGCCCGCTGCTACTGGAATACAGGTAAGGTTGTGCTGGGAAACTCTTTTGGTCGAAATTGAGGTATATGCAATTTGTAAAGCAAACTAAAAAAATAATATAATGAAACCTAACTATTGGGTATTTGCAATTTTCTCCCTGATTTTGATGTTTCAAGGGTGGGGATTAAAAGCGCAGGAAGAAGATTTAATGTATGGTAAAACACCAAAAGAATTTTCTCCTTATAATAAGTTTCAGAAAGCCTATAAGTACCACTTCCTTGAGCCAATTCAGTTTTACGGTGCAGGGAGGGAGAAATTGGCTCCCAAAGATTTGGAGGAAATACGCATCGGATTTCTAGGACCGCTGGAAGGTTCTTCTCTTGTATCGCTTGGTAAACAAATGTTAAATGGAGCCAATCTGGCAATAGAAGAAGCGAATAATTCAGATGGATTTAATGGTGTTCCTTTTAAACTGATGGTTCACAACGATGTTGGTTTATGGGGTGCAGCGGCTAATGAAGTGGTAAAAATGGATGAAGAAAAAGTCTGGGCCTGGATGGGTTCCATCGATGATATTGTATCGCATGTAGCATTAAGGGCAACCTTAAAAATGGAGATTATGATGGTCAATACCGGTGACCCTGACCCTACTTTTACGGAGACAAACATCCCATGGACTATCCGTGTTATCAGTGATGACCGACAAAGTGGTTATGAACTAGCCTCTTATATTTTCAGAAAAATGGGACATGAACGTGTAGCGGTTATCCGGACTAACAGCCGTTATGGCAGGGTTGGTATTATGGAGTATTCCGGTTTTGCGGTACGTTTAGGCCATCCCATGATGATCGAAGAAAGGTATGATGAAGGAGAGACAGATTTTAAAATGCAATTGGAAAATATCAAAAGAGTATCTCCTGATGCCATTCTTATTTGGGGAAATGCCAAAGAGTCTGCCCTTATTTTACGGCAGATCCGAGAGTTAGGGATGGAACAACCAATTTTTGGTTCTGATAGAATTGTTTCCTCTGATTTTCTCAAGATTGCAGGTCAGTATGCAGAAGGAATAGTGACAACAAGTCAATATAATCCCGAGGCAGATAATCCGAAATTAAAAGAGTTTCAAGTTGATTATTCCAATAGATTCGGAATGGAACCAGATGTATTTGCGGCGCATGCTTATGACGGAATGAACATGATCATTCAAGCTATTCGCAAGGTTGGGCTTAACCGTGTTCTTATCCGTGATGTCCTCACAGATCTAAAGACATTTCAGGGATATCAAGGGATTACCGGTAAGATTATCTTTGATGGAAGCTGGAATGACATCGGAGATATATGGATGGCAGAGGTTAAAGATGGTAAGTTTAAATATTCCATTAGTCCTTCAAAATTAAGTAAGATGAATGAAAGTAATAATGCTAAAAAATAATATTAAAGGAAAAAACAATATGGAAACTATTTCATGCATTGATCCAAATGATGTTAAAATTAAAATTCCGGTGTTAGTTGGTCTTAAGAAAAATCAAGAGACAACTATTGTCAAGGTAAATGGAGTTGAGTTTGGGGGTTCAAAGATTGTAATTGTTGCTGGCCCATGTGCTGTCGAGAGCCAAGAACAACTTTTCGAAACAGCCAAGTCTGTAGAGTTGAATGGAGCTAACATATTGAGAGGAGGAGCTTTTAAACCACGTTCATCACCATATAGCTTTCAGGGACTTGAAGAAGAAGGGTTAAAATTACTCCGTCAAATAAGGAAGGTAACTGGTTTACCTGTGGTCACAGAAGCAATGGATACCAGACAAATTGAATTGGTTGCTGAGTACGCTGACATGATTCAGATAGGTTCAAGGAATATGCAAAACTTTCCTTTATTAAAAGAAGCCGGTATGTGTGGAAAACCGGTACTTTTAAAGAGGGGTATGATGGCGACAATTGAAGAGTTCTTAAACGCAGCTGAATATGTCCTTCATCATGGGAATGATCAGGTAGTTCTTTGTGAAAGAGGAATTCGTTCTTTTGAAACCTCAACAAGGAATACGCTAGATTTGAGTGCTGTTCCAATGTTAAAACATGTTACTCATCTTCCTGTTATAGTTGATCCAAGTCACGGAACAGGAGTTAGGTGGATGGTACCTGCTATGGCCAAAGCAGCTGTGGCTGTTGGTGCTGATGGCCTTATAATGGAAGTACATTATAATCCTGAAGAAGCATTATGTGACGGTGAACAATCATTAAGTCTTGATGAATTTGAAAACCTTATGAGTGAATTACCTAAAATTGCCGAGGCTGTAGGGAGACAAATCTAATGAACAAAACCTTCTTTATATTAATCAATGTTTGTGTTCTATTTGCACAGGATATTTATGCCCAGCAAAAAATATCTAAAAATGTTAGCACAATAAAAATTGGCCTGTTAATCAAAGATGAAAAGTCTTTTGCTGCACGAAACGGAGCTGAATTAGCGATGAGCATTGCTAATAAAAAACAAGGTACTGATGCACTAAATTTTAATCTTGAGGTAAGATCAATGGAAGGACCCTGGGGTACAGGTTCAAAAGAAGTCGTCAATTTGGTTTTTAAAGAAAAAGTGTGGGCTATCTTAGGCTCTCATGATGGTCGAAATGCTCACTTGGTTGAACAAGTTATTGCCAAGACTCAAATTGTATTTTTGTCTGCATGGGCCAGTGATCCAACCCTTTCCCAAGCATTCGTTCCATGGTATTTTAACTGTGTCCCTAATGATCTTCAACAAGCTGATGCTTTGATTGAAGAAATATATAGTAAAAGAAAAATCGCTAAAATTGCCATTGTATCGGATAGAGACTATGATTCAAAGCTGGCAATAGAGAGCTTTTTAAAAAAATGGAAAATAACAGGTAAAGCTGACCCACTACAATTGTTATATAAAAACCCTGATAAGGATTTTAATATTTTGATTGATAAGCTTATTAAAGCTGATGTTAATGGAGTTTTGCTGTTAGGACAACCGGACGCATCTTTAAGGTTCATTAATCAACTGAGGCAAAAAAATATGAATCAACCTGTTTTTGGGACATTAGCTCTTTTGGGAGAAACTAAATTTTCAGAGGTTGAACTTGCTAGTTTTGAGGACATAATGTTTGTAACTTCAGTAAATTGGTTAGGACCAAAAGGGATTGATTTCAAGAAATCGTTTCAAAGAAAATATGGTAAAGATCCAACCGAAATTGCCGCTTATGCTTTTGATGGGATGAATTTAATTATTGAAGCGATTAGATCGTCCGACTATGATCGTGATAAAGTTCAAGAAGGCATGTCAAAAAGTAATTATAAGGGAGTAACGGGAACTATTCAATTTGATAAAAGAGGGAATCGCAGAGGCAACCCTGATTTGAAAGAATTAATAAATGGAATACCGGTTACCGTTAAAAAATGAGTTCAACTTTTTATTCTTTTATTTCTTAATTTTGATACTATTAAATGATCAAAAAATAATTAATACTAATCTAAATGATTACAATGTGAAATCCTTTAGACCAATTAATAACAATAATTTATAGCAGATGAAAAATATTCATATTTTATTGTTAATAGTGTTTCTCTTTGCTGGATTTTTCAATTGTAAAAATACTGAAAAAGACAGTAAGCAAAAATCTATTGAATTGATGACCGCTCAAACGTTGGGTTTGGCATATCTTGAAGAATTTAAACTCGACGAGGCCGAAAATGAATTTTTAAAGGTTATTAAACTGGCACCAAATGAAAAACTTGGCTATGCGAATCTAGGATTGGCTTATTTAAGAAAGGGCAATTACCAGGAAGCGGAAAAACAACTTTTTAAAGCGATTGAAATTGATTCAAATGATGCCGATATACGATTGTTATTGGCAACGGTTTACCAGATGGATGACAGACGAGACGAAGCTATTATTGTTTTAAAGGAGGCTCTTACGTTTGCTCCAGACCATGTAAAAATTTTGTATGACCTTTCTGAATTATTTTCTGCAGAATCAGATGAGGAATCTCAAAGTCAGCGTAAAGATTACATCTTTCAACTTGTTGAGAAAGAACCTGAAAATATAGTCCCTCATCTTAATTTAACCGAAATTTATATAAACAATGGAGACATTGATAAAGCAATAGAACAGTTAGAAATAATACATAAGCAATTTCCTGAATTTCCAAAGGAAGCAGTAGATTTCTATGATAAAACGATCTCATTTCTAAATAAACAAGATAAGGACAAGGCGATTATACAGTTTACAATTTTCCATAATTACCTAAAGGTTACCTCTCCATACCAGGCAGACATAATGGATTTAAAAGGCCCCGGAGGCTCACTTATAGGTTTTCCGCTGATTACGTATAATTTGCAATCTTCTTCACAGGATGTCGATAATATTTCACTACTTGATATAATAAAATTCACTGAAGTTACGTCATCCGTAGGTTGGGATATTGTTCCTTCATTCAAGGAAGGTGAAAACATTCAATACAAAAATTTCACACATGCAGAGGCAGCTGATTATGATAGCGACGGAGATATAGACATATATGTGGGTAGTTATGATCCAGTCAGCTCATCTTATAAGCATTATCTTTTTAATAATGATATGGCAAGGTTCAAAGATGTTTCAAAAGAGGTGGGCATAACACATTCTGGCAAAGAATCATCAGCCATATTTGCCGATTATGATAACGATGGTTTCCTTGACTTATATATTGTAAAAGATGGCGGTGATGTACTATATAAGAATGCTGGAAAAGGTCATTTTGAAGATGTTACATCAAATTCCAAAATAGGCAGTAATGAAGGTGGAAATAAGGCTCTGTTCTTTGATCTTGATCATGACGGCGATCTTGATTTATTTCAAATTGGATCGCATTCAAATCTGGTATTTCGAAATAACGGAGATGGCACATTCCAGGAACAGGCAGAGAAAATGGGCTTATCAGGAGCTGGGGGTAATAGTCGAGATGCCGCATTTGGAGATTTTGATGATGATGATGACATTGATCTGTTTGTAGTAAATGATACAGCAAGTAACATCCTATATGCCAATCAAAGACTAGGAATTTTTAAGGATATATCTGAAAAGAGCGGGCTCAAAAGTAGCAGAGGCTCTAGTTCTATAGCAGTAGGAGATTACAATAACGATGGATTTTTAGACTTGTTCACTACTTCATTTAGCGGAGATAATACTGGATTGTATCTAAATCAGGGAAATGGAAGCTTTGAACCAGTAATGAATACTAAAGAAATGTTTAGGTCCCTTCAGCAAATCAAAGCCTATGACGCTAAGTTTTTTGATTTTGATAATGACGGATTTCTTGACATTATTGTTGCAGGAGAATCAAAACAAAAAGGAGGACGAGGTCTCGTTTTATATCACAATGATGGGACTGGAAGGTTTATGGATGTTTCTAACTTATTACCCGAAGATCCAAAATCAGGAAGACAAATATCGTTATTTGACTATAATGGTGATGGTGATCTTGATATGGTTATTGCCGGCTTGAATGGTGGAGTTTTTCTGTTACGAAATGACGGAGGGAGTATTAACCATTATGTGAACTTGAAGCTTATAGGTTTAAGGGCCGGAAGTGCCAAGAACAATTATTTCGGAATAGGGGCAAAAGTTGAGATACGTGCAGGAGATCTTTATCAGACTATGGTAGTGACGAATCCAAATGTTTATTTCGGGCTAGGAAATATCTCAAAAGTAGATATTATTAGAATTACTTGGACCAATGGTGTTCCACAGAATATATTTCTTCCTGATACCGATCAAGCACTGATTGAAGCACAGATGCTAAAAGGTTCTTGTCCGTTTCTTTATACATGGAATGGTGATGAATATGTATTTGCTAAAGACATCACCTGGAGAAGCGCACTAGGTATGCCCCTTGGTATTATGGGAGGTACTACAATGTTCGCTTTTCCAGATGCATCAGATGATTATATTAAAATACCTGGTGAGATGTTAAAGCCTAAAAATGGAGAATATTCAATTCAGTTAACATCAGAACTTTGGGAAACCATTTATATGGATAAAATACAATTGGTCGTGGCTGATCACCCTGACTCAATTGACGTTTTTGTACCCGAACAGTTTTCTCCACCACCTTTTCCTGATTTAAATATTTTACAGGTTAATGAAAAACATTTTCCTATTTCGGCAATAGATTCACACGGAAACGATGTTCTACCTTTAATTGTAGATAAAGACGACAAATATATATCTAATTTTAAACCTGATAAATTTCAGGGAGTCACAGAAATGCATGACTTAATTCTTGACCCTGGAGAATATGGAAATACTAAAAAATTGTTCCTTATTTTGAATGGCTGGATATTTCCCACCGACGCTAGTATCAATGTTGCCCTTTCACAATCTGATGTGTTGAAAGTTAAAGCACCTATAGTCCAGGTTATCAATATGAAGGGCGAATGGGAAACGGTAATTGAAAATCTTGGCTTTCCTATGGGAAAAGATAAAAATGTGATAGCTGATCTTTCTGACAAATTCCTTTCACCTGATCACAGAATACGCATCCAGACTAATATGGAGATATATTGGGATCAAATCTTCTTTGCTGATGGTATCTCAAAAGCCCCAATCAGTTTAACTGTTTTGAATCCAGTTTCGGCTGACCTTCATTACAGAGGTTTTTCGCGCAGTTATAGAAAAGGTGGCCGTTACGGACCTCATTGGTTTGATTATAATGAGGTTGATAAAAATAATAAATGGCGTGATTTGACCGGTTATTATACTCGTTATGGTGATGTATTGCCTCTCCTGACGGAATCAGATAACAAATATATTATCTCAAATGCCGGTGATGAAACATCTATAAAGTTTAATGCCGAAGATTTACCTGAATTAAAGGATGGATGGAAAAGAGATTTTCTTATACATAGTGTCGGCTGGGTAAAAGATGGTGATATAAACACTGCACTTGGCAGTACTGTATTGCCACTTCCTTTTCATGGCATGACAAGTTACCCGCCTTCTGAAAAAGATGTGTATCCAGATGATCCTGAACTTAAAAAATATAATCTGGAATATAACACCAGAAAAGTAACAATGGACGGTTATAGAAATGCAATTAAAAACAAAAATAAATAATGAAAGAAGTATTTAGAGGTTTTATTTATTTCCTTTTTTTGATGAGCATTCCGGCACTACTGTCTGCTCAAAAGAATAACGTCATGTTTACAGACGTAACCAGTAAGGCTGGAATTGATTTCAAATATACCTTTGGCGACTATTCCTATGAAAATATTTTGGAAAGCAGTGGTGCTGGAATTACAGTATTTGATTATAACAACGATGGTCTAATGGATCTTTACCTGATGAATGGAACTTACCTTGAAGGCATCTCTGATCCTAAAGGGAAAGTCTTTAAGGATACAAGTAACAAATTATACAAAAATAAAGGTAACGGAACTTTTTCAGAAGTTACTAAAATCGCCGGATTGGATGACCGCAATTGGAGCATGGCAGCTGGTGCTGTTGATCTTGATAATGATGGTTATCAGGATCTTTATCTTTTGAATTATGGTCCTAATGTTTTCTATCATAACAATGGGAATGGAACATTCAGTGATATTACGGCGTCATTAGGTTTAGAAGGACCGGATATGTTAAATGGATTCACAAAATGGAGTATTGGAGTTTCATTCTGGGACTACAATCTGGATGGAAGACTCGATGCAATGGTTGGTAATTTTCTGGCCTTTGACCCTGCCTATGTTTCAACACAAACACCCGGTATGATGCCACACCCTTCTGAATATAAAGGGCAAGCATCAATGTTATATGAACAGCAGGCTAATGGAAAATTTATTGAGGTTAGTCAAGATATTGGCTTGTCCTTTCCTGATTCAAAATGTATGGGCTTAACCGTTTTTGATTATGATGATGACGGTGACATTGATATGTTTCAGGCCAATGATCATCAAATGAATTTCCTTTTTAGAAATGATAATGGTGTCTATAAGGAAGTTGGCATAGCCAGCGGAGTAGCAGCTAATAGTCAAGGTAAATCTACCGGTTCAATGCACGGAACAATAGGTGATATTGATGGTGATGGCTTAATCGACATATTTGTTGCTGATCTTAAATATGGAGCTCTTTACCGCAATCTTGGTAATGGCCTGTTTGAAGATATAACTGAATCAAGCGGCATTGCATTACCAATTGCCGGTAAGGGTAGTTGGGGAGCTTCACTTTTTGATTATGATAATGATGGGGATCTAGATATAATTTCAGCAAACGGTACAGCAGAGGAGCTTATATTGCAATATCCACTTTTACTTGAGAATGATGGTAATGGTAATTTTAAAGATGTAGGAAAGGTTCATGGTTCTTATTTTTCAGCCAAACGTTCTGGACGCGGTCTAGCCGTCTGGGATTATGATAATGATGGAGATCTGGATATCATTGTTTCTCATGTTGATTTACAGGCATCCGCAACCTTGCTCCGTAATGAAGGTGGAAACAAAAATCATTGGTTGGGATTAACACTTAAAGGCGAAAAAGGGCCAGCTTCAGCAATTGGTGCAAAAATAACTGTAATATCAGGAGGCAAAAAGCAAGTATTTGTTAACCAGTGGACGTCAGGCTATCTCTCTAATAACGATCAACGTCTTCATATTGGATTGGGTCAGCAAAAATTGATTAGCAAACTTGAGATTAAATGGCCAAATGGTAAGCAGGAGGTTTATGAGAATATTAAATCAGACAGATATCTCACTATCATTAAGGGAAAAGGAATTGTAACAAAATAAAGCAAATAAGTGACTTGTCTAACTTAGTTTATTAAGTACTTTAGACATTCCGGTTAAAATAATCGTATTTAGTAATTGTATAAAATATAAGAAAATGAACAGTATGTATATAAGTAAAGTGGTGGATCTTACAAATCCAGAAAAAAATGTCATTTATAATATGACACATGAGGAAGCTGTAAATATTGTCAGGTCAGGAGATGTCGAAGCTGTTCGAAAAATTGACGGTCAATTTTCTCTGATTTCAGTTGAAGGAAAAACAATTCGAATGGCGAGGTCTATTGGCCGACCCATACGTTATTTTATTGCCAAAAGAGCAGTAGGACCTCAGTTGGTTATTGCTGAACGTATTGATGTTATTTTTGATTACCTTAAAAAAGAAGGTATGGATGATCAATTTTACCCATCGTATACAAGGATGGCTCCTGCACATTACATTACTAAAATTGAACTGTTGGGTTGTCCCGATCCGAACCCTGTTTATACTCGGTTTTTTACACCAGAACGTAATAAATTCAAGTCAGATAGCATAGAGCAAATTGGCAAAGATTATATTGGTGCAGTATACAATGAAATTAAAAAATGGCTTCAATTTCGTGCAAAGAAGGGACCAGTCGGTGTTACCTTTTCTGCCGGTATTGATAGTGGTTCAGTTTTCTTACTAATGTATCATGCCTTGAAAGAACTTGGAGAAAGCCCATCTAGATTAAAAGCATTTACGTTGTCTATTGATGGAGATGGAGCTGATCTATTACAAGCAAGGAAATTTTTAAAAACATTAGATCTGGAATTATTTTTAGAACCTATTGAGTTGGATTATAAAGCATTAAATTGGAAAGAGGCTATAGATGTAGTTGAAGACTATAAACCTCTCGATATTCAGGCTGCAACAATGAATTTGTCGTTGCTACAAGGAATTAGGTCACGCTATCCAGAGTGGAAATACATAATAGACGGAGATGGTGGTGATGAAAATTTAAAGGATTATCCCATTGAAGACAATCCAGAACTAACCATACGAAGCGTACTTAATAACCTGATGTTATATCACGAAGGCTGGGGTGTTGAGTCAATTAAACATTCTTTGACCTATTCAGGAGGATTAAGCAGAGGTTATATGCGAACATTCTCTCCTGCGGATTTACTCGGTTTTGAAGGATTTAGTCCATATACCTTACCTAATGTCATTGAAATTTCTGAAGGAATTCCATATATCGATATGACCAATTGGGATCACCAAAAACTATATGATCTGAAAGGACAAATAGTTTTTGAGGGTGTCAAAGCTATTACAGGAATGGAAATGCCTGTTTTCGAAAAAAGACGTTTTCAACATGGTGCAGCATCTACTAATGACTTTAATAAACATTTTCCTGAAAAAGAAATAACATATAGAAAAGAGTTCTTTTCAAAATATGAGTAAAAAAGTTGAGGTAAGCATAAACAACAAGTGGATAGTTTCGAATCGTGGAAAGAAAAATCGTATTGATCCACAAAGACCATATTCTTGGTTAGTAGAAAAAGAGCGCACTCATTCCGGAAAAATTGAAGATACCGCCATTATTTTTCTTTCTAACTTAGAATGTCCTTTTCGTTGTTTGATGTGCGATCTGTGGAAAAACACTACAAATGAATCAGTTCGTATAGGGGATATACCGAATCAAATAGAATGGGCATTGAAACAAATGCCTGACGTTAAACATCTTAAGTTATATAATAGCGGTAATTTTTTTGATAAAAAAGCAATTCCTGAAGAAGACTATAGTCGGATTGCATCTTTGCTAAATGATTTTGAAACGGTTATTGTTGAGAGTCATCCTAAATTCATTAATGAAAAATGCCTCCTTTTCAAAGAGATGCTTAAACCTGAATTAGAAGTTGCTATTGGGCTTGAAACCGTTCATTTGGAGGTTCTTCAAAAATTGAATAAGCAAATGACTGTAAATGATTTTAGTAAGGCCGTGATGTTTCTTACCCAGAATGGTATAAGATCAAGAGCTTTTATTTTGCTCAAGCCTCCATTTTTATCTGAATCTGAAGCGGTTTTTTGGGCTAATAAATCTATTGATTATGCTTTCGAGGTAGGCGTACAGTGTTGTACTGTAATTCCGGTCAGGTCTGGTAATGGGGCAATGGACCTTTTAATGAAAAGGGGGGATTTTAGTTTACCAATGCTTAGCTCTCTTGAAAAGGTTTTGGAATATGGGATTGGTCTTTCATCTGGCCGTGTCTTTGCCGACGTTTGGGATCTAGAATTATTTTCGGATTGTGAAAAATGCTTTGATGAAAGACAAAGACG
>CAYTSL010000037.1:8142-11504 GCA_964440415.1 uncultured Flavobacteriaceae bacterium | reverse complement strand
TGGATAGCGATTACCAAATTTTATAATAAAACCCGTAATTATCAAAAAGCATTATACTACATCAATAAAGCTATAAATATTGACAGTGAAAATGCTGTTTATTGGAAGCTCTATGCTCAAATAAATCAGCGTTTAAAATTCTATGAAGAATCAGAACGTGGTTATAAAAAAACATTGGAATTAGGCAATTATGAGCTTGAAACCTGGTTATCAAGAGCTGATGTACTTATCCGTTTGGGAGAATATGAAGCTTCTGTTTATAATTTGACACAATCTGCCGAGTTTTATCCCGAACATGCTGAAATTGAATATAGATTAGCTGGATTGTATTTCAAGACAAATGAATCAGAAAAAGGTTATTATCATCTCAAAAATGCTTTAAGTTTTGATGAAGAATTTTCTTTTATTCTTGAAGAATTATTTCCTCGAATCTATAGCAGGATATCAATACAAAATATTATTTCAGAATTCAAAAACGCTTCCAAGTAAAAATACATACCTTTGGTTTTTTAAAAAACCAAACTAATGCAAAGACGATTAATTGATTATGTTATCGTGTCCCTTAAAGGTATGGCAATGGGAGCTGCAGACGTTGTTCCTGGAGTTTCAGGAGGTACTATTGCCTTTATATCTGGAATTTATGAAGAGCTTATAACCTCAATCAACAATATAAACTTTTCATTAATTAAAACTTTTTTGAAAGAAGGTTTTTTGGTTGGATGGAAAAAACTAAATGGAGGTTTTCTTCTAGCTTTAGTGATTGGGATAGCAATTAGCGTTCTATCTTTGGTAAAGAGCATAAAATGGCTCTTAGAACATAAACCAATATTACTTTGGTCGTTCTTTTTTGGTCTAGTAGTAGCAAGTATTTTTTTTGTTGCAAAACAAATAACAAAATGGACGTTAGCCACAATATTAGGATTTGTAATAGGAGCCTTTGTAGCCTATTTCATAACTACATTACCTCCTTTAGACACAAACAGTTCTAATTGGTTTTTATTTATTTCAGGATCATTAGCAATTTGTGCTATGATTTTGCCAGGTATTTCAGGAGCTTTCATATTAGTGCTTCTAGGAGCTTATAAACCAGTACTAGAAGCAATTGACAACAGAGATTTTAAAACAATTATAATTCTAGCAATGGGAGCCATAGTTGGTTTACTATCGTTCTCAAAATTGTTAAAATGGCTTTTTAAATATTATCACAATATCACTTTGGCTGTTCTTACAGGATTTATATTTGGTTCACTAAATAAGATCTGGCCATGGAAAAAAGTGCTTTCATGGAGGTTAGATTCTCATAATGAAGAAGTACCATTATTAGAGAAAAGTATTTCTCCTTTTTCATTAGAGGGCGACAACCAACTTACTTTTGCAATATTTTTAATGATAATTGGATTTTTGACTATTTTTATTTTAGAAAAATTAGGCAACTCTAAAACACAATAATTCGGA
The DNA here is from genome assembly GCA_964440415.1 of uncultured Flavobacteriaceae bacterium. Taxonomy (GTDB): domain Bacteria; phylum Bacteroidota; class Bacteroidia; order Flavobacteriales; family Flavobacteriaceae; genus Site-B1. The sequence goes on along the minus strand of CAYTSL010000037.1, from coordinate 10,049 downwards.
ATGCATAAAACAAGAACACTTTTTGATAAGATCTTTCTAATCATCAAGGGTTTGGCTATGGGTGCAGCCAATAAAGTTCCTGGTGTTTCTGGAGGTTTGGTTGCCTTTGTAGCTGGTTTTTATGAGGAGTTTATCTATTCTCTTCAAAAAGTAAACAGTAAAGCATTCAAGCTCCTAATCAATGGGAGATTCAAAAGCTTTTACCGTTATATAAATGGACGATTTTTGAGTCTTTTAATTTTCGGAATGGTTGTCAGTTATTTTAGTGTATCTAAGATTTTAGATTACCTGATAGAAAATTATGAGCTTTATGTTTGGTGCGTTTTTTTTGGAATGATAATAGGTTCAGTATACTATATAAGCAAAGACTTTAAAGATTGGAACTTAAAAACATATATTGCTTTGCTAACTGGAATAATTGTTGGTGTTGGTATCAGCTTTTTAGACCCTGCGACTGAGAACGACAATCTTTGGTTCGTGTTTTTTTGTGGGATTATTAGTGTTTCTGGTATGACTCTGCCAGGATTTTCGGGTTCATTTATATTAATTCTATTAGGAAATTATGTTTTACTTCTGGTAGATTCAGTTAATGCTCTATTTGATACATTTTATGAGATATTTAATTGGGATTTCAGTTTTATAGACAATACTATACGAATCAGAATGCTTAAGGTAATAAGTGTATTTACACTTGGATCATTAACTGGGTTAGTTTCATTCTCCCATATTCTAACCTATGTTTTAAAACATTATAAAAACGTTACTATATCATTATTAACAGGATTCATAATTGGATCTTTAGGTGTAGTTTGGCCATGGAAAAAAACCATTTATAAAACGGCTGAAGATGGGACTTTTTTATTGGATTCCGTTGGAGGAAAAGTTATAGAAAACTACAAACGCTTTTTTCCTGAAATAAACGGTGATACATATATAGGTACCGGATTCATTGTAGTAGGATTTTTGATTGTTCTATTGCTTGAATGGTATGGGCAAAAAACCATAAAGGAAGATGCGTAAATTCGGGCTAATTGGTAAAAATATATCGTACTCCTTTTCAAAAGGTTACTTTAAAAATAAATTTGAAACTGAATCTATTAATAATGTATCGTACCAAAATTTTGATCTGGACTCTCTTAAAGAGTTCAATTCAATTTTTAGAGATTCTCCCGAAATTTCAGGTCTTAATGTCACCATACCATTCAAAGAAAATATTATTGAATATCTTGATGCATTAAATAAGACGGCAAAAATAATTGGAGCGGTAAATACCATAAAAATCACAAAGAAAGGAAAACTAAAAGGTTATAATACAGATTATTACGGATTCAGAAAATCTCTTAAGCCTTTATTGCAAGACCATCATAAAAAAGCATTGATATTAGGAACTGGAGGAGCGAGTAAAGCTGTAGCATTTGCTTTAGAAAAATTAAACATTTCTTATACCTATGTATCCAGAACTAAAACCTCTGATAATTTCACATACAATGAGCTTGACGATACGATAATTAAGGAAAATCTAGTTATTATAAACTGTTCACCTTTAGGGACACATCCTAATATAAATGATCGTCCGGATATTCCTTATGACGCTATTACCAAGAACCATATTTTATTCGATCTTATATATAATCCTGAAGAAACCTTATTTCTAAAATATGGTAAACAAAAAGGATGTATAATTAGTAATGGATTAAAGATGTTGGAATTACAAGCAGAAAAATCATGGGAAATCTGGAATAGATAGTCTGACTTCATTTTAATCAATTATTTCTTACCCAAAAAAAGATCTAACTTTTGTATTTACAGCCGATGTTGTTATCTTTAACAAAATAATCAATCCCATTTGATTACTAAACATTTTAAAATGTCAGAGAAAGATATCCTGCCAAAGGCAGATGGAAAAA
>CAYTSL010000037.1:2980-8042 GCA_964440415.1 uncultured Flavobacteriaceae bacterium | reverse complement strand
GAAGATGCAGAAGACGAAGGTAATAAGGACAGACATATAATCGAAATTAAAGATTATCATGCCATGACAATGGAAGATTTGGTTGACGAATTAACCAATCTTGTAGACAAAGAAAAGGTTCAAGCCATTAGATCTCATATTGATACCATAAAAAAAGAATTTAATGAGAAATTTGGACATTTTCTTGATGAAAAAAAGGATGAATTTATAAGTCAAGGTGGCAATCCTATCGATTTTCATTTTTCAAGTCCTCTTAAGAAACGTTTTAATAATGCCTTTAAAGATTATAAAACAAAGTTAAGAACCCATTACAAAAATATTGAATCAACTTTAAAAGAAAACCTTGAAAACAAACTTCAAATTATTGAAGAATTAAAAGGTTTAATTAACGTTGAAGAAAATATTAATACTACCTATAGGCATTTTAAAGAATTACAGGAAAGATGGAGAAATACGGGACCTATTCCGCGTGATAAATACAATAATGCGTGGAACACCTATCATCATCATGTTGAAATATTCTATGATTTTCTTCATTTAAATAGAGATCTGAGAGATCTGGATTTTAAGCATAACTTAGAGCAAAAACAAAAAATAGTTGAAAAAGCAGAAGAATTAGCTCAAGGTGATGATGTAAGTAGAGCATTTAGAGAGTTACAAGTTTTGCATAAAATGTGGAAAGAAGAATTGGGTCCTGTTGCGATAGAACATCGAGAAGAAATCTGGGACAAGTTTAAAATAGCTACAAAAACTATTCATAAAAAAAGACAAGAGTATTTCCATGAGTTAGATGAAGTTTATGAGTTAAATCTAGAAAAAAAAGAAGAAATAATCACCCAAATATTAGCTATTGCAGAAGATGATACAAATAATCACAAAGCATGGCAAAACAAAATTAAAGAAATAGAAGCATTAAGAGATTCTTTTTTTAAAGCTGGAAAGGTGCCTTTAAAAGTTAATGAAGCTACATGGAAAAAATTTAAAGATGCTGTTAGAAGTTTTAATAGAAACAAGAATTCGTTTTACAAAGACCTTAAAAAAGAGCAATATAAAAATTTAGAAAAGAAGTTAGAATTAATTAAAGTAGCAGACGATAATAAGGATAATGATGACTTTGAAGCGACAACTCCTTTGATGAAGAAAATACAGGCAGATTGGAAAAGAATAGGTCATGTACCGAGAAAAGAGAGTGACAAAATTTGGAAACAATTTAAATCAGCTTGTAACCATTATTTTGATCAAATTCATTCTCAAAGAGATTCTGAAAACAAAATAGAAAATGAAGCTTTTGAAAAGAAACAAAGCTTTCTAGAAACCTTGGATAAAATAAAATTAATCGGGAATCAAAAAGACGATTTAAAAGTATTAAAAGGAAAGATTGAAGAATGGAAATCAATGGGCAGAGTTCCATATAATAAAAGGTTTATAGAGAAAAAATTCAACAAATCTCTAGATGGGATATTTAAAAAATTAGATTTAAACAAGTCTGAAGCAGAATTGATTAGATATGACAATAAACTTGAATCTCTAACCAATCAAGAAGACTCCAAAAAACTAGATAATGAGTTGTTCTTTATAAAGAAAAGAGTTGATGAAGCTAAACATGAAATAAATCAGCTTGAAAACAATTTATTATTTTTCTCACATGTAGCAGATGATAATCCTGTAGTGCAAGAAGTTCATAAAAATATAGCAAGGCATAAGGAAGAACTAGAGGTGTGGATAGAGAAGCTTAAGAAAATAAAATCTCTCTACTAAAAACATCAAACCCTACTTATTAAGGCTTTTAATATTGTTTCGCTATTGATGAAGAATTAAAACGTAGCCTTTAAAAATAAGTAGGAATTTGACCCCTAACTAAACTAACTAACTTTGTTGTATATGTTATATACGATTGAAATTAAGATTTGGATTACAGGCTTATAATTTTTTAGACTCTTCCCAAAAAACATCCATTTCTTCCAATGACATATCCTTGAGTTCCTTATTTATTAATTTTGCTTGCTTCTCAAGATATTGAAACCGTTTAATAAATTTTTTATTTGTTCGCTCTAGTGCATTTTCAGGATTTATTTTTAAAAATCTGGCATAATTAATCATAGAGAACAACACGTCACCAAATTCACTCTCCATAGCGTCATGGTTTTCTGTATTAATTTCTAATTGAAGTTCGTTTAATTCTTCTTTAACCTTCTCAAAAACTTGCTCTGGTTTTTCCCAATCAAACCCTACTCCTGCAACCTTATCCTGTATTCTATTTGCCTTTACAACCGCAGGTAAACTTTTGGGAACACCTTCTAAAACACTTTTCTTACCTTCTTTAAGCTTCAAGTTTTCCCAGTTTCGTTTCACATCATCTTCATTTTCAACTTCAACATCTCCATAAATATGCGGATGCCTATTAATCAACTTATCACAAATACTATTACAAACATCAGCTATGTCAAAATTCCTAGTCTCACTTCCAATTTTGGAGTAGAAAACAATGTGTAACAAAACATCCCCTAGTTCTTTTTTAATTTCCTCCAGGTCATTATCAAGAATAGCATCACCTAATTCATATGTTTCCTCAATGGTTAAATGGCGCAATGATTGCATGGTTTGTTTTTTATCCCAAGGGCATTGATCTCTAAGTTCATCCATAATAGTCAACAATCGGTCGAATGCTTTTAACTGGTCATTTCTTGAATTCATACTTAACATTTTAGTAAATAAAATTACATATTATATGTGGATTTTGTGTATAAAAAAACTCCTATCATCAGATAGGAGTTTTTATTTTTTTAGTTAGATTCTATTGAACCTCAATTTTGACTGGCATGACAAAAGTTTTGTTTAAACTTTCAACATTTACGTCTAATTTTTTGTAATTCAATCGGCTTTTAATATAGCTTTCTGCTACTTCACTGTCAGAATCAACAGCAAGAACAACTAGTTCTCCGTTTTTGTTAAACATTAAAGTCACAGTAGCATTCACTTCTTCTTCAAGGTTAAAGTTTGGATTTTTCAATAATTTGGTAATCTTGTCCTTTAATGAAGTTGGATCTTTTTCGATGGATAGAGTGTTTGCAGAAACTACACTTCCAAACGTAATTGCTAAGACTAGTAATAGCATTTTGATTGTTTTCATAATTGTTCGATTTTAATTGATTTACAGTAAAGACGCCTGGAATTTGAAAATGTTACTGCTAGATTGTATAATTAACGCTAGTTTAACGTTATTTAATACTTAATTAACATTAAGTATATCACAAAAAAAAGAGTAGTAAACTGTGATACTACTCTTATTAAATATATATTTTAGTCTTTTTAAGCTAAAACCGCCTGAACTTTATCTGCGGCTTCTTGAAACTCAACGGCACTTTTTACATCCAAACCTGAACTATCTATAAGGTCTTTAGCAATATCTGCATTTGTACCTTGTAAGCGAACAATTATTGGAACATTCATAGAATCTCCCATATTCTTATATGCATCAACAATACCCTGTGCTACTCTATCGCAGCGAACAATACCACCAAAAATATTAACCAAGATCGCTTTAACAGCTGGATCTTTTAAAATAATTCTAAATGCAGCCTCTACTCTAGCAGCATCTGCTGTTCCACCCACATCTAAAAAGTTAGCGGGTTCACCACCAGCCTGCTTAATCAAATCCATAGTTGCCATTGCTAATCCAGCACCATTGACCATGCAACCCACATTTCCGTCTAAATCAACATAATTTAAACCAACTTCATTTGCTTCTACCTCAATTGGGTTTTCTTCTCGTAGATCTCTTAAATTGACATAATCTTTATGTCTGTATAGTGAATTATCATCTATTGTAACTTTGGCATCAACGGCCATTATTTTATTATCACTGGTTTTTAATACTGGATTTATTTCAAATAAGGATGCATCAGACTTTACATATGCAGTATATAACGCTGTTACAAACTTTGTCATTTCTTTAAAGGCTAATCCAGATAAACCTAAATTGAAAGCCACACGTCTCGCTTGAAAAGGTAATATCCCAACTGATGGATCTATCTCTTCATTGAATATTAAATGAGGTGTTTCATCTGCAACCTTCTCGATATCCATTCCTCCTTCAGTTGAATACATGATCATATTCCTTCCTGTGCCTCTATTTAATAAAACTGACATGTAAAATTCATCTGGTTCATTTTCTCCTGGATAATAAACATCTTCAGTTATTAAAACCTGATGTACCTTTTTACCTTCGGCAGATGTTTGTGGAGTAATTAAGTTCATTCCTATAATATTACCCGCTATTTCCTCAACTTCTTTAAGATTTTTAGCAAGCTTCACTCCTCCTCCTTTTCCTCGTCCTCCTGCATGAACTTGAGCTTTTATAACATGCCAACTTGTTCCCGTTTCGGCTGTCAATTGTTTGGCTGCTGTTACTGCTTCATTTGCATTTTGAGCAACAATTCCACGTTGGATTCTAACGCCAAAACTCCTTAATATTTCTTTACCTTGATATTCGTGTAAATTCATCTCTTAAGCATAAAAATTAGTGTCACAAATGTAGTTAACCCAATAGTTTTAAGCAATAAATTTTAATATTGTTTACTTTCTTTGCGGATTTAATAACATATACTACTGATTTTTAATAAATAAAAAGCGTTGGAGAAAAAAAAAGATTTTAATTTTACGGGCTAATTTAATTACTAAAAAAATGGATAATAATGCTTTACTAAAAATTGCGAAGGACTTTGGAAGTCCTGTCTATGTTTATGATTCTGAGAAAATAATTTCTCAATATAAACGGTTGACTTCTTCATTTAGTAAAGTTAAAAAGGTAAAAGTGAATTATGCAGTTAAAGCACTTTCAAATATCTCTGTTCTAAAATTAATGAATACCCTTGGCGCTGGTTTGGACACTGTTTCTATTCAGGAAGTTCAACTAGGCTTATCTGCGGGATATCCTGCAGAAGATATAATTTTTACTCCTAATGGAGTTTCATTGGAAGAAATTGAAAAAGCAGCTACTTTAGGCTGTCAAATCAATATTGATAACCTTTCTATTTTAGAGCAGTTTGGAACCAAGCATCCT
>CAYTSL010000037.1:0-2880 GCA_964440415.1 uncultured Flavobacteriaceae bacterium | reverse complement strand
TTGAATTGAATATGATTCTATATCAAAAACTAGAAAAAGCTATTTAATAAATAATTACTATATTTAGAATCTAGAGAATACCTTTTTAAAAAAATTAAGTTTAATAAAGTATTTCATTATTTCCTCAAAACTGTTTACGTAACCTAAAGTTGCCCTAGAGTAATATTTATTTCGAATAGTTGTTATTAGAATAAATTCTAACGCATTATTATATATATTAATTATTAAAACCAACCAAAAATTATGAGAAAATTATTGTATTTATTACTATTACTACCAATTGTAATGGTATCACAAGAAAATGAAAGTTTTTTATTAAACTTATCAGAAATCACTGTAAAATCAGGTCACAATGCACAATTTCTAGAAGGGGTAAAATCTTGGAAAGAATGTTATTTAGAAAATGAAGGTGAAGATAAATGGAATATGTGGAAACGAGTGCAGGGTAAAGGTAACGTTTATACCATGACAAGCACTATGGCTAATTGGGCAGAAATGGATGAAGACGGCGATGCAGCAGGAAAAGAGTGCCGAATAATTGTTGTTAATTTAATTATGCCTCATGTAAAAAGTGTTCACTATAATATTGCTCGTTCTATACCAGCATTAAGTAGGTCAACTGGAATGCCTGAAGACACAAAAGTAGTTTGGGTATACAATGTAAAAACGAATAATTCTTCTAGTTTTAAGGAAGCTGTTGGAGAAATAGTTAATGCTCTTAAAAAGGCAGAAGGAGACTCAAGAGGGACATGGTATAGCACTGTTGGTGGAGCTCCTGAAGTATCAGATTATTTTGTTGGGATTCCTTACAAAAACTTTGCTGATATGGACGTTGATCGCGATGGTGTTTGGAAAATTTATGAGAAAGCTAATGGTAAAGAAAAAACAGATGCTTTAAGAGCAAAATTTAGAGCTTCTGTTTCAAGTGACTGGTCATATATTTATACATTAAATAAGGACCTATCTAATTAGTCATTGACTAAACTAAATATTCTTGGTGCTAGATTCATCTGATGCGAAGACCAAAAGCATTCGATGATATTTTGAAAAATCAAAATAAAAAGTATCGAGCAAATAATTAAAGAAAGCATCTCAAAATTGAGATGCTTTCTTTAATTCAACCATTCCATTTAATATATTTCAAAGCTTAATAATAAAATTTTGTTATATTAGTAAAGCTTCTAAAGTCTTTTCTGACAAAAAACTACTTAAAAACCAACCAACCAAATGCTAACTAAATGCAGTTTACAGAGCGGATAAAAACTGAATTAAATAATAATCGGTTTCTATCCGAAAATCCAACATTAAGATATTTAACATTCGCTGCTTTATATCTGGCTCAAGGTATTCCAGAAGGGATTACCTATTTTGCTATTCCTGCTTGGTTAGCAATGAACAATAAAACACCGATTGAAATTGCAAGTTTTGTAGCTGTTATTGGCATACCTTGGAGCTTTAAAATTCTTATTGCACCACTAATGGATCGATTTACTATTTTATCCATGGGTCGTAAACGACCTTGGGTGATAATTGGGCAATTAGGATTAATAGCTAGTTTTTTATCAATTGGTTTGGTGCATGATCCATTAAATAATTTAAATGGATTAATGATTGCTGGATTTTTTATCAGCTTTTTTGGAGCTTTTCAAGATGTGGCTACTGACGGTATGGCAATAGATGTGGTTCCAATTAATCAACAAGCCAGAGCTAATGGATTAATGTGGGGCTCAAAAACTATTGGAACTGCCTTATCTTTAGTTATTGGTACTACGTTAATAAATCTATTGGGTTTTACTACTGCCGTATCTTCTTTATCCATAGCAGTTGCTTTTATAATGCTGGTTCCTATATTTTTTAGAGAACGTCCTGGGGAAAAACTAATGCCTTGGTCAGAAGGTAAACCTTCTAAAGATTCTAAAAATGCACAATTAGGAAGTTGGCGTCAAATCTTTAAAAGTATATTTAAAGTAGTCATATTACCATCAACCCTTTTTATGGGTATTGCAACTCTCATTAATGGAATGATGTATGGGTTAATAGATACGCTTTTACCAATCTTTACTATTCAAGAATTAGGATGGACTAATACTTCATATTCACAGGTATATTCAATTACCTCTGTAGTTGGTGGTTTTTTTGGCATGTTTGCTGGTGGTGCTTTAGTTGATTTTTTTGGAGATAAAAAAATGATATTTATTTACCTGACAGTAATAGTAGTTTTAATTACTGGACTTGCCTTGCTGCCAAATTTATGGCAAAATGATAAATTCATATTTGGGTTTATTTTGCTTTACTACCTGTTTTACACATTTCTTTGTATTGCGATGTTTGCGGCCAGTATGAAATTATGCTGGCAAGTAGTTGCCGCAACTCAATTTACTCTTTTCATGGCACTATCTAATATGGGTAGAGCAGTTGGTTCTGGGCTAGTAGGAACATTTAAAGAACTTATGTCCTGGGATTATGTCTTATTGTGTACAGTAATTTCACCAATTCTAACAATATTCTTTATAAAATTTATTGATTTCACAAAGCATAGAAAAGTATTAGATGAATTTAAAACACCATAACTATATTAACTAAAAACTAACTAAACTCATTAATAATGAAAAACTCTATTAATTACTTACTCGTATTTCTTTTAATTGGATTTGTATCATGCAATAATGCCAAACTTGAAAAAAACATTAAAATGTACTCAGAAACCTGGGATGAAATCATTAACACAGGTAATCTAGAGCTTATTAATGATACTCATTTTACCGACGATATTACACTTGTTATGAGTCCTGAAAACATTGTGGGAATTGAAGGTTTTAAAGACTATTATTCAAACTTTGTTACAGGATTTTCAGATGTTGAATTCACTATGGTTGATGT
>CAYTSL010000036.1:8034-11546 GCA_964440415.1 uncultured Flavobacteriaceae bacterium | reverse complement strand
TCTAATTCTATATGAGTAAATCCACTTGTTGGAACATTTCCTATAGGTTTGTTGCCATAGGTATTCACAAAATATGTCATAGCATGATTATGACCAAAAACCATTAATGTTCCTACAGAATCATCACAATTTTTTATAACTTCAGTTAATCCTTGACCACTAAAATCATATAAATCATGATTCAATACAATATCATATTCATTTAAACCTAAATTACGAGAAAAGATATTAGCCGTTGTTAAGGCTCTATTAGCATCACTCGACATCACTAGATCTGGTAATTGAATTTTATCCTTTAAATGTTTAGAAACCAGATTAGCATCTTTAAAGCCTCTCTTATTTAAGGGTCTTTGACGGTCAGAAACATCATATTCCCAAGATGATTTTGCATGTCTTACTAAATATAAAGTTTTCATAATTCTTATGGTTGTAATCGTTCAATATTCCAGTTATAATCCTCTTGTAATTGGTAACGAATACGATCGTGCATTCTATTAGGTCTACCTTGCCAAAATTCAATCTCTGAAGGTTTTACAATATAACCGCCCCAATGCTTTGGCCTCGGAATCTCCTTATTTAAATATTTTTTTTCTAGCTTTTTTAATTTATCATCTAATAACTCTCTATTTTCAATTGTTTCACTTTGATTAGATGCTAGTGCACCTAATTGACTCCCTTCTGGCCGTGATTCAAAATAACCATCACTTAAATTCTCAGAAATTTTTTCTGCCTTACCTATAATAATTATTTGTCTTTCTGCACTATGCCAAAAAAATGATAAACAAACATTAGGGTTGTTAGCAATTGCATTGCCCTTTTCACTATTGTAATTTGTATAAAAAATAAAGCCTTCGTAAGTATATTTTTTTAATAAAACTACTCTATTCTTCGGGGTCCCATTTTTACCAACAGTCGATAGTGTCATAGCATTGGCCTCATCTGCCGCATAATTAATATCGATATCGTAAAACCATTTCTGGAATAATTCTAATGGGTTTTCCGGAACATTCTTTTTAAGAAGCTCGCTTTTCTCATAAGATTTGCGATAATTACTTAAATCTTTATTCATAGACTGCAATTTACAAGAATATTAAGTTGTGATAATAAAAGCCTGTAAATATTATGAAACTTAAAGCTCAAAAGTCTTTCCGTCTTCTGCAAGTATCGAATTATTGAATATCTCTTGAGCTTCAGTTTTAAATCCTTGCAATCCGTCATATCGAGTTGAATAATGTCCTAAAATGAGCTTTCCTACGTTGGCGTCTTTTGCAATTTTTGCAGCTTGTTTCGCAGTACTATGCTTTGTTCGTTCCGCTAGATGTTCATGTTTATCTAAAAAAGTAGATTCATGATACAGAACATCAACATCTTTGATTTTAGGAATTATACTTTCATCAAACATAGTGTCACTGCAAAATGCATAACTTTTAGGCATTCTAGGTGGAAAAGTAACAGCATTATTTTTTATTAAAACACCATCATTATTCTCCACATCAAATCCTTGTTTTAACTTTCTATAATACGCTAAATCAATGTTAGACTCTTTTATCGCTTCCATATCCAACTTTCTTTCCCCTGGTTTTTCTTTGAACAAAAATCCATTAGTATAAACTCTATGTTTTAAAGGAATGGTATGGACTTCTACCTTATCATCTTCAAATATCAATTCAGAAGTCTTTAAATTCAATTCATAAAAAATAAGCCTATAGTTCGTCCAGGAATCAGAAAGTTTCATTTGCAAAGTAATTACCTCCTTTAGTCCTTTTGGTGCATATATATTTAAATCTGTTTCTCTGGTAAGCAATGCAAAGGTTGAAATTAATCCTGCTAAACCAAAATAGTGGTCACCATGAAGATGAGAAATGAAAATGTGTTTAATTCTGGAAAATTTTATTTTGTGTTTCCTGAGTTGAACTTGAGTTCCCTCACCACAATCAATTAAAAATAAATGATTGTTTATTTCTAAAACCTGGGATGTTGGATTAGTAATTGTTCTTGGTGTTGCGCTGTAACAGCCTAAAATAGTTAGCTTCATAGTATCCTAAAAACCTAAGTCTCTTTCAATTTCTTCCATTTCAATTATATCAAAAGCCTCCTGCAGCGTAGGAACAATTACTATTTCATCGGGAATGTCATCTAATTCTATTGAATTAGTCACAATTACAAAAGAATGTTTTGACTCACGATGTTGGTTTGAAATTTCAAGAAATTTTAAAACATCATTAGATTTGACCTCCTTTTGTGTAACTAAATTGACAATAATATTATCACTGCTGAATTTTTCGTAGGATTTACTTATCTCTTGGACTAACTCAGGAATAGATGCTTTTTCTTGCGTTAATATTGTAATATTATCTTTTCTATTAAAAATCATTCTTGATGCTTAATTTTGGAGGCCAATAAATATATCACAGCCATTCTTATTGCTACTCCATTCTGAACTTGATCTAAAATAATAGCTTGTTTTGAGTCAGCTACATCGCTCGTTATTTCCACTCCACGATTGATTGGTCCTGGATGCATGATAACAATTTCTTTGTCTAAAGAATCTAATAGTTCTTTATTAACTCCAAATTGTTGTGTATATTCTCTTGTTGAAGGGAAATAGCTAATTTCCATACGTTCATTTTGAACTCTTAACATATTTGCTACATCGCACCATCTAAGAGCTTTATTTAAATCTGTTTCAACTTTTACGCCAAGTTTATGAATGTGTTTAGGAATAAGGGTTCTTGGTCCACAAACCATAACATTTGCACCTTGCAATTTTAATGCAAAAATATTTGACAAGGCAACTCTACTATGGAGTATATCTCCTACTATGACTATATTTTTACCTTTTACACCTCCCAATCGTTCTCTTATGGAATAAGAATCTAACAGGCCTTGCGTAGGATGTTCGTGTGCACCATCTCCCGCATTAATAATACTAGCATCAACATGCTTTGATAAAAATATGCTAGCTCCTGGATTAGGATGGCGCATAACAACCATATCAACTTTCATTGATAAGATGTTATTCACAGTATCAATAAGAGTTTCGCCTTTTTTTACTGATGATTGTGAAGCTGAAAAATTTATCACATCTGCTGATAATCTTTTTTCTGCTAACTCAAATGATAACTTAGTTCTGGTTGAATTTTCAAAGAACAAATTTGCGATAGTAATATCTCTTAAAGATGGAACCTTTTTTATTGGTCTATTAATTACTTCCTTAAAGTGATCTGCGGTTTCAAATATAAGATCGATATCCTCTTTAATAAGATATTTAATTCCCAATAAGTGATCTACACTTAATTCGCTCATATTTTAAAGTCTTCAGTTGGCAGTCTTCAGTCTGCAGTGACAGTCTACAGTATTCAGTGCCAGTTTTACGTTATAAATCAATACTTGATAGTTTAAATTCTAAATCCTTCTCTTTATTTCCTTCAACAAAATTTAGACAAACAGCTGCGTTTTGTAAAAAATCGTATTCTTTTAGAACTGGAAGCATTATTTTAAATAATTTTTCA
>CAYTSL010000036.1:0-7934 GCA_964440415.1 uncultured Flavobacteriaceae bacterium | reverse complement strand
TTGTAAAAAATCGTATTCTTTTAGAACTGGAAGCATTATTTTAAATAATTTTTCAACATCTAAAAGCTTCATCTATAAATATTAATCACAATTCTTTATCAAACTATATACTTCGTACTTCAAGCTTCGGTCTAAAAATCATTTATCAATTAAATAGATTGCATCTTTACCATCATTTTCCTTCCAATTAACAATAACTTTTTCTTGATTTATAGCATCTACTTGTCTTCCTTTATAAGTCGGCTGTATTGGTAAATGTCTACTAAATCTTCTATCAATTAAGGTTAAGAGTTCTATTTCACTGGGTCTGCCAAAAGATTGGATAGCAGTTAAAGCCGCCCTAATACTTCTGCCTGTATACAATACATCATCAATAAAAACTACTTTTTTATTTTCAACAATAAAATCTATTTCTGTAGTATTGGCCTCAAGAGATTTTTCTCCTCGTCTGAAATCATCTCGGTAAAAAGTAATATCTAAGTGACCAACTAAAACATTTTTAATTTTATAGTCATCTCTCAACATTTTTACCAAGCGGTTAGCCAGAAATTTTCCTCTAGGCTGAATTCCAATAAGTACCGTATTCGTAAAGTCGTTATGATTCTCAATTAATTGACAAGCCAGTCGATGAAGGATGATGTTTACCTCTTTTGCGTTAAGTAAAACTTTTTGACTCATATAGTATCCAAACGTATGTTGGTTTGCAAAGTTAAGGCAAAAATTTAAAACCTTACATTAAATAATTTAATAAAAAAAGCCTCCAATAACTTGAAGGCTTTCATTCATATAAATGTCTAGGAATTTATTTTTTCCCATCCATTTTATTCTTAAGAGCTTGTAAAGCTTCATTTGCATCTCCTAAAGTTGGTTTAGATTCTGCTGCAGATGCTTTTGCTTTTTTAGTAGCTGCTTTTATATTCCTCTTCTCTTCTTCTCTAAAAACTGCTGTATGAGAGGCAACAACACGCTTAAATTCTTTATTGAATTCAATTATTTTAAAATCTGCTGATTCTCCTTTATTTAGTTTTTTACCATCTTCCTTTTCTAAATGACGAGATGGAATAAAAGCAACAATATCTTCATTGAATTTAACAGTGGCACCTTTATCAACTATTTCAAAAATTTCTGCATTGTGAACTGTATCTAATCCATAGTCCTTTTCATATTTATCCCAAGGATTATCTGTAGTTTGTTTATGACCTAAACTCAATTTACGTCCTTCTACATCTAATTCCAGAACAACAACTTCCAACTTATCACCAACAGCACAGAATTCACTTGGATGCTTAATTTTCTTGGTCCAAGACAGATCAGAAATGTAGATCAATCCATCGATTCCTTCTTCTAATTCTAAAAATACACCAAAGTTCGTGAAATTTCTAACAATACCTTTGTGTTTCGATCCTACTGGATATTTTGTAGTAATATCAGTCCATGGATCTGGTGTCAATTGTTTGATACCAAGAGACATTTTACGGTCTTCTCTATCCAGAGTTAAAATAACAGCGTCAATTTTATCTCCTACAGTTACAAAATCTTGTGCCGATCTTAAATGAGTTGACCATGACATTTCTGAAACATGTATTAAACCTTCTACACCTTCTTCAACTTCAATAAAAGCACCATAATCTGCTATGACAACAACTCTTCCTTTTACTTTATCTCCAATCTTAACACTTTCACCTAAAGCTTCCCAAGGATGTTTGCTTAATTGTTTTAAACCTAATTGAATTCTAGACTTATCTTCATCAAAATCAAGGATTACAACATTTAGACTTTGATCCAACTCAACAATTTCATTAGGATGATTAATTCTTGACCAAGACAGATCCGTGATATGAATTAGTCCATCAACACCACCAAGATCAATGAATACCCCATAAGATGTAATATTCTTTACAACACCCTCAAGAACTTGACCTTTTTCTAATTGACTGATGATTTCCTTCTTCTGTATCTCAATATCTGCTTCTATTAAAGCTTTGTGAGAAACAACAACATTTTTGAATTCATGATTGATCTTAACAACCTTGAATTCCATAGTTTTATTAACATATTGATCGTAATCTCTAATTGGTTTTACATCAATTTGAGAACCTGGTAAGAATGCTTCAATTCCAAATACATCTACAATCATTCCACCTTTAGTTCTACATTTAACAAAACCGTTAACGATTTCACCATTGTCATGAGCGTTATTAACTCTTTCCCAAGCCTTGATAACTCTCGCCTTTCTATGTGATAATACAAGTTGTCCAGTTGCATCTTCACGAACATCAATAAGTACTTCTACTTTATCTCCTACTTTAAGCTCTGGATTATAACGAAATTCATTTAATGATATAACACCTTCTGATTTTGCATTAATATCTATAATAGCATCCCTATCTGTAATATATATAACATTTCCTTCAACTACCTCATCATTTAAAGTATCAACGAAGTTTTCGGCAACCAATTTTTCAAATTCTTCCAATTGCTTATCCTCAACAGGGTCAATACCTTCCTGATAGTTATGCCAATTGAAATCTTTAAGAAATTTTTCTGGATTTGCTTGAGCTTCTGATACGACTTCTGGTGCTTTAGGTTCTGCAACTACTACTTCTGGAGTTTCAACCGCTCCTTTTTTTGTTCTAGGCTTAGTTGCTTTTGCTTTAGGTTCTGCAACTACTACTTCTGGAGTTTCAACTGCTACCTTTTTTGCTTTAGGCTCTGTAACTACTACTTCTGGAGTTTCAATTGCTGCCTTTTTTGCTTTAGGTTCTGCAACTTTTACTTCTGGAGTTTCAACTACTACCTTTTTTGCTTTAGTTTCTGCAACTTCTACTTCTGGAGTTTCAACTGCTGCCTTTTTTGTTTTAGTTTCTGCAACTTTTACTTCTGGAGTTTCAACTGCTGCCTTTTTTGTTTTAGGCTTAGTTGCTTTTGCTTTAGTTTCTTTTTTTTCAGCCATTTGCTGATTTAATTTTGTATTCTGATTGTTATGGATGAATTAAGCAATTAACAAACAGAAGGGTTAATTATTCTTTCCTGTCCTTTTATCATCCTAAATACTGCTAAAAGGAGCGCAAAAATAATACTTTTTAATATAATCGCCTAATTGTAATGTTAAAAAAGACTGGTTTATTCAAAATCTTCAAGGGTCATTGCCACTAATTCCATGACTTTCTGGAAGGATTCCTCTTTTGTTAATTCTGAATTGTCTATCTCTATAGCATCCGAAGCTTTACGTAATGGCGAATCTTTTCTATTAGAATCGATATAATCACGTTCTTGAACATTTCTGAAAACTTCTTGATAACTCACCTTATCTCCCTTTTCAATTAATTCGTAATAGCGCCTTTTTGCTTTTGTTTCAGGAGAGGCATTTAAAAATACTTTTAATTCTGCATTGGGAAATACTACAGTACCTATATCCCTTCCATCCATAACAACCGCTTTATTTTTACCCATTTCTTGTTGTTGTTTTACTAATTGACGTCGGACTTCAGGTATAACTGAAACTTGACTAACATAACTCGAAACCTCTAAAGTGCGTATTTCCTTTTCTATATTAACTGAATTTAAATATACTTCTGCAAAACCAAGATCATTATTATATTTAAAGCTGATATCAACTTTTGGCAAATGGTCTATGAGTTCATGGGTTCTAACTCCAGATTTATCAATAAAACCATTCTGCATTGCATAATAAGTTACAGCCCTGTACATAGCACCAGAATCTACATATACATAACCTAATTTCTTTGCAATAAGTTTTGCTAGTGTACTTTTACCAGTTGAAGAATAACCATCAATAGCTATAGTAATATTTCGCATTTATTCTAAATCTATATTTAATCCGAAGAAACTAGTATTAGCTGCGCTGGAATATCGAGCATGCGAATAACTAAATCGGATTTTATTCATTTTTAGACCGACTCCAAAGGATAACCCGGAAAAATTTCGTTGTTCTAAAATACGTAATTCTTCTGCACGTCTAAAATTATAACCTATTCTAATATTAAATCCTTTTTCTGGAAATAATTCGGCTCCTAATACCAAATGTCTTAAAGCATTATTAAAAAAGCTAATTTCTTCGTCTGTTTGGTTTCCATTTAAATCAGTAATTACTCTGGCAGGATTTGGCTTGGCTATATTCCATGTCTGAATATTTTCCATAGTAAGATGCCATCTTATTGGAACATTTTCCAATTGTTGTGACATCCCAAAATCAACTTCTAATGGTAAAGGTTCATTTTGACCAGCATATGTACTGATCTGTGTTCCTAAATTTCGGATTGCAATAGCAGCTTGAAATCCAATTTTATCGTTGATATAAATCGCACCAATATCTAAAGCCATTCCAAATGAAGAATACTGTTCTAATTTTGAAGTTATAAATTTAAGATTAGACCCTAAATAAATATCGGTCCATGGAATGTTAAATGCATATCCTAGAGATAAAGCTGCTTCGCTCCCAGAGAATGAGCCAGTTGAATTTCCAGATTCATCGTAACCATCAAAATTTCCGTAATTTATATAAGTTACACCACCATGAATCGTTTTAGTTCGCCTGTCAATTGTATAAGCATAAGCTGCTGTACCATAGCCGATACCTCCCAAATAACTAGAATAATTTAGTGATAATTGGCTATCCATTTCTGCATTTATCGAAGCAGGGTTGAATAAAGCCTGGGAAACATCATAATCATAAAGAGTGATTATTTTTCCACCAAGAGCTGCTTGTCTTGGTGATGATATCAAATTTAGAAACTGATATGTTGATTCTCCACCTATTTGTGAAAAAACAAATGGCGAAATTAACATAAAAATTAAAATGGAAATCTTCTTATGCATAAAAGTGCAAAGTAACTAAATCTACCTTATAACGTTTGGAAGTATATTATATTTTTAAACAAGAAAAAACCCCGATATTTATCGAGGTCTTCGTTTATAGTTTCTTGGCATTTTTAACCTTGGTGCTTGTAATAGCAATTTTGATGACCTCATTCATATCCTTTACATAATGAAATTTCAATCCACGAAGGTATTCCTCCTTAATCTCCTCAATATCTTTGCGGTTATCTTCACTCAACAATATTTCCTTAATTCTAGCTCTTTTAGCTGCTAAAATCTTTTCTTTAATCCCTCCTACTGGTAAAACTTTACCACGTAAAGTGATTTCTCCTGTCATTGCTAAACTCTTTTTAACTTTTCTTTGAGTAAACAATGAAACCAATGAGGTTAACATTGTTACACCTGCACTTGGGCCATCTTTTGGTGTTGCACCTTCTGGAACATGTATATGAACATTGTATTTTTCAAAAATATTAGGATTAATTCCATAATTCTCGGCATTCGCTTTAATAAACTCCATGGCGATTGTAGCAGATTCCTTCATGACCTGACCTAGATTTCCAGTTATGTTAAGTGTTCCTTTACCTTTTGATAATATGGATTCAATAAACAATATATCACCACCAACTCTTGTCCATGCTAATCCTGTTACAACACCAGCTATATCATTGTTTTCGTATTTATCGCGCTCTAACCTTGGAGGCCCCAGAACTTCAATTACATCGTCATTATTTACCTTCACATTATAAGTCTCTTCCATGGCTATATTCTTGGCGGAAAAACGAACCATTTTTGCTATTTGTTTTTCCAAACCTCTTACTCCAGATTCTCTTGTATACCCTTCAACAATTTTTGACAATTGAGGTTTTGCAATTTTTAAATCTTTAGTACTTAAACCATGCTCTTTTAATTGTTTTGGTAATAAATGTCTTTTTGCAATTTCAATTTTTTCTTCAATGGTGTAACCAGTTACATTTATAATTTCCATTCGGTCAAGCAATGCTGGTTGAATAGTTGATAAACTATTAGCAGTAGCAATGAACATAACCTTTGAAAGATCATAGCCTAATTCTAAAAAATTATCATGAAAGTCATTGTTTTGCTCTGGATCTAATACTTCTAACATTGCAGATGAAGGATCACCTTGGTGTGAATGTGATAACTTATCTATTTCATCCAAAACAAATACCGGATTTGAAGTACCTGCTTTTTGTAAACTTTGAATAATTCTACCAGGCATTGCACCAATATAAGTTTTACGATGACCTCTAATTTCTGCTTCATCCCGCAATCCACCTAATGACATTCTTACGTATTTTCTTCCCAGTGCCTCTGCTACAGATTTGCCTAATGAAGTTTTTCCAACACCAGGAGGACCATATAAGCACAAGATTGGTGATTTCATATCGTTACGCAACTTTAACACAGCTAAATACTCTATGATTCTTCTCTTAACGTCATCAAGACCATAATGATCTCTGTCCAATATTTTTTTGGCACGATTTAGATCAAATTTATCGCTACTATATTCATTCCACGGTAATTCTAGAACTAGATCGAGATAATTTCTCTGAATTGAATATTCTGCAACCTGTGGATTCATGCGTTGCAATTTGGACAACTCCTTCTCAAAATGTTTTTGTACTTCTTCATTCCAAGTCTTGTTTTTGGCCTTTCCACGCATTTCCTCTATTTCCTCATCATAACTAACACCACCCAATTCCTCTTGAATGGTCTTCATTTGCTGATGGAGAAAATATTCACGTTGTTGTTGATTTAAGTCACTTTGAACTCTTGATTGGATATCATTTTTTAATTCTAATTTTTGTAACTCGACATTTAAGTATTTAAGTGTTGCAAGAGCTCTGTCTTTAAGATTATTCATCTGTAAAAGCTTTTGCTTTTCTAAAACACTTAAGTTCATATTTGAAGACACAAAGTTTACCAAAAAGGAATCGCTTTGAATGTTTTTTATCGCGAAAGATGCTTCACTAGGAATATTTGGACTATCCTTTATTATTTGAAGTGCCAAATCTTTAATAGACTCTATTATAGCAATGAATTCCTTATTTTTTACAGCAGGTCGTGCTTCTTCCACCTCTTTAACGGTAGCATTTAAATATGGTTCTTCTGTTATTACCTCTGTTATATTAAAACGTTTTTTTCCTTGTATGATTACTGTAACATTACCATCTGGCATTTTTAATACCCTCAAGATTCTCGCAACCGTACCTGTCGTATTTATGTCTTTGACCGAAGGGTCTTCTATCAATTCATCTTTTTGTGATACAACTCCAATGACCTTACTTCCTTTATTCGCATCATTGATCAATTTAATTGACTTATCTCTCCCTGCAGTTATGGGAATAACTACACCTGGAAATAATACTGTATTTCTTAAAGGTAAAATAGGTAAAGTGGTTGGTAATAATTCCTTATTTATTTCTTCTTCATCTTCCGGAGTCATTAAGGGAATTAATTCTGAATTCTCATCAAAATCCTGCAATGACAATCTGTCAAGACTAATAAAATTTGATTTTTTCATAGATTTATATCGGTCATTATGTCATCACAACATAACGATTTTTATTAAAGTTAATTATAAAAATTGCTTTGAATTGCATGTCCTCTATTAATTTCTAGCAACTCTTCTATTATTTTCAAACATGAGAAGTCAATTAATATGCCATATGTTGTTTTTGCTATTTCAAAAAATACAATATGAATGTTATTTTTAATAAAACTGTAACAAAGATTAATTACCTTCATCTTTATAACACAAAGCAATTGTTTTTTGACACTAACCAAGAAAAATATTGATCAATTAATAGAGCTCTGTAAAGTTGGTGACCAACGTGCACAATTGGAGATTTATAATAGATATTATAAGGCCATGTTTAACACAGCTTACAGAATAGTAAAAGATAAATTTGAAGCAGAAGATATCATGCAAGATTCGTTTTTATCAGCCTTTACTAAGCTAGATAATTTGAAGGATGTAAAAACCTTCGGAGCTTGGTTAAAAAAAATTGTGATTAACAACAGTATTTATAAGTACAATAAAAGTACTAAATACGACGAAGTTCCTTTAGATG
>CAYTSL010000035.1:0-11689 GCA_964440415.1 uncultured Flavobacteriaceae bacterium | reverse complement strand
GTCAATGCGTGAACAGTCGTGCAAACACCACAGGTTCTCTGGACAAATGCCCAAACATCTCTGGGATCACGACCCTTTACAATTTCTTCGATACCTCTAACCATAGTACTAGAGCTGTAGGCATCAACTATTTTACCGTCTTTTATCTCTACTTCTATTCTTAAATGACCCTCAATTCTGGTAACAGGATCAACTACTATTCTTTCTGCCATGTTTTTAAATTTTAAGAGTCAATATTTTCTTCGTTGTGTTTACCTCGCTTAATTCTGCTCATTAATTCTTTACGTTTGGAAACATTCGCAGCAATAGCATGTACGGCAAGTCCACCTGCTAATACACCAGCAGCAACTTTACCTATATCGTCCGCAGTTCTTTCTGTAGAAAAACCAGGTAATTTCGTCATCTTCTCGTAGAAAGGCCCATTATCCCAGAAATTTTCTTCACTACAACCAATACATCCATGTCCAGATTGAATTGGATAACTTACTCCATTGTTCCATTTAATGGTTCCACAAGAGTTATATGTCATAGGCCCTTTACAACCTAATTTATATAAGCAATAGCCATCTTTAGCATTTTGATCGTCAAAGGTTTCCGCAAATAATCCTGCATCGTAATATGGACGTCTGTAACAGCTATCATGAACACGTTTAGCATAAAATGCTTTTGGTCTTCCCATTCTATCTAATTCTGGAAGTCTCCCAAAAGTGACAACATGTACAATTATTCCTGCCATAACTTCTCCAATAGGAGGGCAACCAGGAACTCTAATTATTGGTTTATTTTTAATTATTTTGTGAATTGGTGTTGCGTTTGTAGGATTAGGTTTTGCAGCTTGAACACAACCATTAGTTGCGCAACTTCCCCAAGCAATAATTGCTTTGGCTCCTTCCGCAGCTTCAATTAGCAAGTCTTTTGCAGATCTTCCCGCAATACAGCAATAATTACCATCATCTCCCATAGGTATCGATCCTTCAACACAAAGAATATATTCTCCTTTGTATTTTTCCATTGTTGCACGCTTTGCTGCTTCGGCCTGATGACCAGAAGCTGCCATTAAGGTTAAGGTGTAGTCCAATGAAATTTTATCAAGTATAATATCTGACACAATTGGGTGGTCAGACCTAATAAATGACTCGCTACAACAGGTACATTCTTGAAAATGTTCCCAAATTACCGGTAATCTGTGCGTAGTCTCTAGAGATTTGGCCACTTGGCCAACCATTGTTGTTTCCAAACCCATATATGCAGCTATATAGGTTGCAAACTTCATGAAATCTCTACGACTATAGCCTTGCTTTATTATGCTTTCATAATAAGTTTCCTTTACTTTACTATTTTGCGCCATAATTAAAATTAAGATTATAAAAAGTTGTTGAAAATGAAGTCGATTCGGATAGCTTTAAACTTAAAAAAAAGAGTTAATAAAAAACATGATATTTATCATATTAAGATATTCTACATATATTTATCATTGATCAAAACAGAATATTATTCAAATCTTCAATTTTTAATAGAATGCATGAATTATCGATAGCAATGGGAATTGTAGACATTGCAGAAAAGGAAACTGCTAAAGCAAATGCCAACCAAGTAGATATTATTGAGCTTGAAATAGGAACTTTGGCCGGTATAGAGTTTGACTCTTTAGATTTTGTATGGCCATCCGCAGTTAAAAACACCGTTTTAGAAAATGCCATAAAAAAGATTAATATAATTCAGGGAGAGGCCAAATGTTCAGATTGTGACACAGTTTTTAAACTAGATAACATTTATGACGCTTGTCCCAACTGTAAAAGTTATCTTAAAGGGATTACTAAAGGAAAGGAATTATTAGTAAAAAGATTAGAACTATCTTAAAATTTTGAATTTATTTCATTCTAAAGACTGTTATATTTTTATTCTTTTATTAATTCTCTTATTATATGATTATTCCTTAAATAAGTGATAAATGACGGTTGTCATATTATGATTTCGTTCTACATGCTACTTTAGTCACAAATCATATTCTTATTATTATGGTGACCAATAATCACAACACACAAAGATTTACTTTAATGGATGTTCTATGGGATATTCAAAGAAAAAAAAGATTCATTAGTCAAGATGACATGGCTAAAATTGCTAAAGGATATAACCTCTCCAAAATTGAATTAGAGGGTGTTATTTCATTTTATCATTTCCTTCATCGTAAAGATGCAGGAAAGTACACTATTTACCTTAATTGTTCGACTATTTCTAAACTACATCATTACGAGCAAGTTAAAAAAGCATTTGAGGATGAACTTGGGATAAAAATAGGCAATGTCACAAAAGATGGCTTATTTGGTTTATATAAAACCTCTTGTATTGGCTTAAGTGATCAGGAATCATCTTGTCTGATTAATTTACATCCATTCACTAATTTAACTCCAAAGAAAGTAAAAACTCTGGTGGCTAAACTTAAGGAAGAGCATTCATTAGATTCACTTTATGATTATCCAAAGGATAATATTCAATACAGACCTAAAGAAGACGAAAAAACGGTATTCTTCAAAGATTATGAAATAGGCAAAGGTCTTAATAAATTAAAATCTCTTGATCCGGATAACACAATAAAACTCATTAAAGATTCAAAACTTGCAGGCAGAGGAGGCGCATTTTTTCCAACAGGACTTAAATGGCAGATATGTAGGGACAATCCGTCCGATCAAAAATATATTATTTGTAATGCAGATGAAGGTGAACCTGGGACTTTCAAAGATCGAGTGCTCCTCAATTCATACTCTGAATTATTAATTGAGGGTATGATTATAGCTGGTTATGCTGTTGGAGCAACAGAAGGCTACATTTATTTAAGAGCGGAATACACTTATCTGAAAGAAAAAATAGTTGCGGCAATTAAAAAGTTTGAAGATGCTGGATTGCTTGGGAAAGATATTCTGGGTATTAAAGGATTCGATTATGAAATGCATATTCACATGGGTGCCGGAGCATATATATGTGGTGAAGAAACAGCACTTATTGCATCAATGGAAGGTAAAAGAGGTGAACCTACAACTAAAGAATATTTTCCTGTTGAAAAAGGATATCTAGGCAAACCAACCGTTGTAAACAACGTAGAAACATTATGTGCTGTTCCTAGAATCCTAGAAATGGGAATAGATAAATATCATTCCATTGGTACAAAGGCAACGCCGGGAACTAAACTATTTAGTGTGTCTGGTGATTGTGCAAAACCGGGAGTTTATGAGATAGAATGGGGAATGAAATTAAAGGATTTTCTGGATCTAATTGGAGCTAAAGATCCTCATTTTGTACTATTCAACGGTTTTGCAGGAGAATGTTTATCTCCAGTTGATTTTGACCGGGAAATTTCTGGTGAAAATTTATTGGCGGAACATATTCAATTTAAATTTAAAGATCCTATCGAATATTCACGTAAAATGAGTGGTGTTGGATTGCGAAGTGGTGGTTCATTTATGGTATTTAATAAAGACCGTGACATCATGTCAATTCTTAAAAATATCACCAAATTTTTTGTGGCAGAATCTTGCGGTATATGCGTACCATGCAGAACAGGAAACTTTTTACTTAATAAAAAGATTAATAAGATCATGCTTGGTCATGGTGGTAAAAAGGATTTAGAAGAAATTAAAGAATGGAGTCACATAATAAAACAAACTAGTAGATGTGGACTTGGTAAAACCTCAACAAACAGTTTATTAACTGCGATGCTGAAGTTTCCAGAAGAATTTGAAAAATATATAAAAGAAGATAGTGACTTCAATAGATCTTTCAATATAAAGACAGCTGTTGAAGATTACGATAATATTATCCACGAAATAGAGAGCACCTATGAATAATTTAGTAAACATAACAATCGACGGAAAGAAACTCCAAGTGCAGGAAGGTAAAAACCTTGTTGAAGCTGCGAAGGAAAATGGTATTTACATCCCAACTTTGTGTCATTTTCATGAGGTAGATCCACCTCTTGGAACCTGTAGAATATGTACTGTAATTGTTGATAATAAAACTACAACAAGTTGCACAACAAAAGTATACGAAGGAATGGATATTGAGATCAATACACCTGAACTTCTAAATACAAGAGAAGCTATTATAGAAATGTTGTTTGCAGAAGGAAACCATTTTTGTCCTTCTTGTGAAAAAAGCGGTAACTGTGACATGCAGAATTTAGCTTATGATATGGGAATAACTGTTTCTCGTTTTCCTCATGTTTATAGTAAAAAACTTGTCGATTTTACTTCTGACAGGATGATCATGGAGACAAATAGATGTATTCTATGTAAGCGTTGCGTTGAAGAAATCAAGACAAAAGACGGAAAGGATGTATTTTCATTCGTCAGAAGAGGTGTCAACACACGTGTTCATATTGATCATGAAGAAGAAGCCAAATTAACAGATGCCGAAGCTGTGCATGCCATGGACATTTGCCCAGTTGGAGCTATTTTAGTGAAAGGCATGATCTACGAACAACCTTTTGGAGATAGAAAATATGATATGGGTGGTAAACCTATACAAGTTGAAGTAAATGAAAAGTTTCAAAAAAGAAAAGATGAAAATAAATTCATTGTAGCAACTACTTCTTTAGCTGGATGTTTTGGTTGTCATATGTCCTTATTAGATATTGATTTAGAAATTTTAGATGTACTTGAAGTTGTTGAGTTCAATAAGTCGCCTTTAACCGATATTAAGAAATTTAGTAAACGATGTGATGTTGGTTTAATTGAAGGTGGTTGCGCTAATTCTGAAAACGTAGAAGTACTAAAAGAGTTTAGAAAAAAATGTGATATCCTTATTGCCTTTGGCGAATGTGCTATTATGGGAGGAATCCCAGCTATGCGAAATTTTGTACCGCTTAAAGAATGTCTTGAAGAGGCCTACCTTGATGGGCTAACAACAGAAATTGGTGCTAACATTATTCCAAATCACGAGGATATACCAAAACTACTGAATAATGTTTACCCATGTAATGAAATAGTCAAGATTGATTATTTCATTCCAGGTTGTCCACCAAATGCTAACCACATTTGGAAGGTTGTTAAAAATATTCTCTTAAATGAAGAATATTCTATTACACACGAAGAATTTAAATACGATTAAAAAACATAGAATGAAAAAATTAGTTATAGATCCGGTCACGCGTGTTGAAGGACATGGTAAAGTAACCATCCACTTGGATGAAAAAAACAAAGTAAAGGATTCCTTTTTTCATATTGTAGAATTCAGAGGATTTGAACGTTTCATTCAAGGGCATCCTTATTGGGAAGCTCCGGTATTGGTTCAACGTTTGTGTGGTATTTGCCCTGTAAGTCACCATTTGGCTGCTGCAAAAGCCATTGACCAAATAGTTGGTGTAGATCCAGAAGATCTGTCGTTCCCTGCACAAAAAATTAGAAAACTGCTTCATTTCGGACAGGTATTCCAATCGCATGCCTTACACTTCTTTTATTTGGCTTCTCCAGACTTGTTATTTGGTGTAAACGCAGCTCCAAGAAAACGAAATGTTGCCGAAGTTGCTTTACATCATACAGATCTTGCCAAAAAAGGAATACTAATGCGAAAATTTGGTCAAGAGATCATCAGAGTAATTGCAGGTAAACGTATTCATGGTATCTCGGCTGTTCCAGGAGGAGTACATAAAAAGCTAACCATAAAAGACCGAGATTACTTTTTAGATAGTAAAGATATCCCATCAATAGATGCCATGATAAATTGGACTTCAGAGGTTATTGAATTCATGAAAGGTTATCATGATGTAAATAAGAGTTGGCTTGATGGTTTTGCAGAATATCCTTCAGGACATTTAGGCCTTGTGAACAAAGAAAACGGATTCCTAGAATTGTATGATGGAAATTTAAGAGCTATCGATGCAAAAGGCAAAGTAACATTAAACGATATTCCTAATGAAGAATACATTCAACATTTTTATGAAGGCGTAGAAAAATGGTCATACCTTAAGTTCCCTTATTTAATGGAATTAGGTAGAGAAAAAGGATGGAATCGTGTTGGTCCTTTAGCTAGACTAAATGTGTGTAATGGTATTGAAACGCCTTTGGCTGAAGAACAACGAATCATTTTTAAATTGTCTACAGATGGCAAAGTAAATAATAAAACCATGTATTCACATTGGGCTCGTTTAATTGAGATGCTTTACTGCGCAGAAATGATGAAGAAATTGTTGAATGATGTTGATATTCTTAGCAACGATTTGATAAGAAAAGGTGAAAGACGCAACGAAGGTATTGGAATTATTGAAGCACCTAGAGGAACGTTGATTCATCATTATGAAGTCGATGATAAGGATAGAATTACACGTTGTAACCTGATAGTATCTACAACGCATAACAACGAGGCAATGAATCAAGCAGTAAAGTGGGTTGCGAATAACGTGATAAGTGGAGAACCTAAAATTACTGAAGGTATGATGAATCAAGTTGAAGTTGCCATTAGAGCGTACGATCCTTGTTTAAGTTGTGCTACTCATGCAATTGGGCAAATGCCACTTGAGGTATCTTTATTTGATCACAATGGAAATTTAATTGAGAAAAAACAAAATTGATAAAATAGTTGGATTATATAGTAAAATTGAAAAACGATCATAATTAAATTATGATCGTTTTTTTATATAATTTTTATTGATTCGCCTCTTTTTTTATCATATTTCTATTAAATATGATAAGAATCATATTTTGATTGCGAATTTTTCAAATTTTATATTCAATAAAATTTCAATATTTATACATTCTTTGAGCATTTTCATCCTTTTTTTTGAAAATAATTCAAACAGTTAGAACAAAGTGTAATACTATTGATAATTCCATCCTAACACACTTATATACAGAACCCAAAACCTGCTTTTTTTGTAACTTTAGTTACTGTTAACCTTTAAGTTAATCACAAATGGATAGAACGCATCTTTTAAACAAACTTTGGAAATATCAACTCGAGTTTGGTTACATTTCAGATCAGGCTATTTCTAAAATTTCCAAACAGCTTAACGTTTCAAATATTGAAGTAGAAAGTGTAATCTCTTTCTATCATTTCTTCCAGAAAAAACCAACAGGAAAACATATAATCTATCTAAACAATAGTATCATTTCTGAAATTAAAGGATTTGAAGACGTAAAAATTGCATTTGAGAAGGAAACAGGCTGTACCTTTAATGAACAAGGGAATGACCAATTCTCACTGTTTGATACATCTTGTATAGGAATGAGTGATCAGGAGCCAGCTGCTTTAATAGATTATGAACCCTTCACTGACCTTACTCCAAAAAAAGTAAAACTTATTCTAGACAAAATTCGCAATGGGGTAAATGCGAAAGATTTTAAGAGTAAAACTAAAAGCAAAATTCACTACACACCTGAAGACGATAAGGCAATAATGTTCAGACCATATGAAATGGGGAAAAGTGTTAAAGAAGGTATTAAAATATCCAAAGAAGAGGTTGTTGGCAAAATATCAAAATCTAATTTATTAGGTTTAGGTGGTGCTTTCTTCCCTGTAGGTTACAAGTGGAAATCTTGCATGAATAATGAGGATGACGCTAAATACATAATCTGTAATGCAGATGAAGGCGAACCAGGAACATTCAAAGATCGTGCTATTTTACAATATCTCCCAGGATTGGTTTTTGAAGGTATGATTTTAGCTGGATATGCGACTGGTGCCAAAGAAGGAATCATTTATTTACGCGCAGAATATCAATTCTTTAAAGATGAATTAGAAGAATTAATGCAACAATTCCGTGAAGCGAATTTATTAGGAAAAAACATTCAAGGTATTGAAGGATTCGATTTTGACTTACGAATTCAATTAGGTGCTGGTTCTTATGTTTGTGGAGCAGCTTCTGCTTTAATTGAATCTATGGAAGGTCGCAGAGGCGAACCACCTGTACGAATGTGGTCTGCAACAAAACATGGTTTTAAACACAAACCAACCATAGTAAATAATGTTGAAACATTGGCATATGCTTCAAGAATTATAGAACTAGGGGAACAACATTTTTTAAGTGTAGGGACTGAAGAATCTCCAGGCACTAAACTAATCAGTATTTCTGGTGATGTTGCCAAACCTGGAATCTACGAAATAGAATATGGAACTTCTATTCGAGAACTGTTAGGTATAGAAATGAGCCAAGCGACTTCTCCTTATTATGTACAAGTTAGTGGACCTTCGGGAGAATGCGTAAACAATACTGAATTTGATAGAAGAATTTGTAAAGAAGATATCATGTGTGGTGGTTCATTTATGGTATTTAACCGCACAAGAGACATCCTCCAAATTTTAAGAAACTTTATGGAGTTCTTCAAGGAAGAATCTTGTGGAGTGTGCACACCTTGTAGAGCTGGAAACTTCATTTTAACTGAAAAAGTTAAAAAAATGCAACGTGGATTAGCATCTCAAGAAGAGCTTGAAGAAATTAAAAAATGGGGAAACATTATTAAACTTTCCAGTCGTTGTGGACTTGGAAAATCATCTCCTAATTCTCTTATTTATTCTTTAGAAAAGTTTAAAGATTATTTCGATTTAAAAATTGCTCCAACCAGTGAATTCCAAAATGTAGAATTCGACATGGAAGATGCGATTCATGAATTTGATACAATTATAAAAGATACTCAACTATAGATTTTTAAAAAACGATATGAAAAATATATCATTTAAAATAGACGGAAGAGATTGCAAAGCAGAAAAAGGCCAAAACCTTATTGAAGCCGCAAAACAAAACGGAATTTTCATTCCTACACTTTGTCATTTTAAGCACCTAAATCCATTAGGAAGCTGTCGCGTTTGTACAGTTAAAAATAATGGCCGCGCGATAGCAGGATGTACTGTAAGTGTAGACGAAGGAATGGATGTAGAAGTAAACACTCCAGAGCTTTTAGACAACCGTAAAGCTATACTGGAAATGATGTTTGTAGAAGGTAACCACTTCTGTCCTTCTTGCGAGAAAAGTGGAGATTGTGAAATGCAAAATTTAGGTTACGAAACTGGAATTCGCTACACGCGCTTCCCTCATTTATTTGTTGATAGAATTGTAGATGCACGTCCAGAACGAATCGTTGTTAATCAAAACCGTTGTATAAAATGTAAGCGTTGTATTGAAGAAATTAAAACCAACGATGGTCACAAAGTATTCAATTTTACAAGTAGAGGAAGTCATACTTTAGTTTCTGTAGATTATGAACAAGAAGCTAAATTATCTGAAAAGCAAGCAGAATATGCCATGCATATTTGTCCTACAGGATCTATATTGGTAAAAGGTAAATCATTTGGTAAACCTTTTGGCGACAGACAGTTTGATTTTGCAAAACAAGATTCTAACATTCCGTTAAACGACATAAAAAAACATAAAACCAATAATAAAAAGAAAAGAATTGCAACAACTTCATTAGCTGGTTGTTTTGGTTGTCATATGTCTTTATTAGATATTGATTTAGGAATTTTAGATATGGTCGAATTGGTTGAGTTCAACAAATCACCCTTAACCGATTTCAAAAAATTTACTGAACGTTGTGATATTGGTTTAGTAGAAGGTGGTTGTTGTAATACCGATAATATTGAAGTGTTGAGAGAGTTCAGAAAAAATTGTGATATATTAGTATCTGTTGGTGAGTGTGCAATTTGGGGAGGAGTTCCAGCTATCAGAAACACATTCCCTCTTGAGGATTGTTTAAAAGAAGCATATTTGGATTCTGTTACCAGTGAAGACAATGAAACCATTATACCAAATCATGAAGATATTCCAAAAATTCTTGATAAAGTATACTCAAATCACGAAGTAGTTAAAATAGATTATCATATTCCTGGATGTCCTCCAAATGCAAATCATATTTGGAATGTTGTGAAGAATATTTTATTTGAAGAAGAATATTCTATCGCTTACCCAGAATTTAAATATGACTAAAAAGAAAGTAAAATGAGTAAAAGAAAAATAGTTATAGAACCTGTTACACGTGTTGAAGGACACGGAAAAGTAACCATCAAATTAGATGAAAACGGTAAGGTAGAAGATGCCTTCTTACATATAGTTGAATTTAGAGGTTTTGAAAAATTCATCCAAGGTCATCCATATTGGGAAGCTCCTGTGTTAGTTCAACGTCTATGTGGCATTTGCCCTGTAAGTCACCACATTGCTGCTGCAAAGGCTATTGATCAATTGGTTGGTGTAGATCCTGAAAACCTATCACCAACTGCAACTAAATTGAGAAAAATGTTGCATTACGGACAAGTTTTTCAATCACATGCTTTGCACTTTTTCTATTTAGCATCTCCAGATTTATTATTTGGAGTGAATGCTCCTGCTGAAAAAAGAAACATTGTTGCTGTTGCTACCGATAATCCGGAATTAGCTAAAAAAGGAATTTTGATGCGAAAATTTGGTCAGGAAATGATTAAAGCTTTAGCTGGTAAAAAAATTCACGGAATTTTAGCAGTTCCAGGTGGTGTTCATAAAACTTTTACTTCTGAAGAGCGTGAATATTTCTTGGACGGAAAACAAATTCCGAATGTAGATACCATGATAGAATGGAGTAAAGAGATTATCGACTTCATGAAGACCTATCATGCAGACAATACTAATTGGATAGATAATTTTGCAAAATATCCTTCTAATCATTTAAGTTTAGTTAATAAAGAAAATGGAGCATTAGAATTATATGATGGTCGCCTACGTTCTATCGATTCAGAAGGTATGGAGTTGATGAATATTGCAGATATTGAATACAGTTATAACTTCAAAGAAGCTGTAGAACCTTGGTCATACCTTAAATTCCCTTATATGAAGGAATATGGTCGTGAAAATGGTTGGAATCGAGTTGGGCCTTTGGCACGTATGAATACGTGCTCTCACATAACTACTCCTCATGCTGAAACGGAACGATTAATATTTAAAGCATATACTCAAAACAAGCCAAATAATATGACTATGCATACGCATTGGGCTCGTTTAATAGAAATGTTACATTGTGCCGAATTAATGAAAGATTTACTACATGATGATGAAATTATGGGCAGCGATTTAGTTAGAGAAGGTGTTCCAAGAAATAAAGGTATTGGTATTATTGAAGCACCTAGAGGAACATTGATTCACGAGTATCAAACAGATGATAAAGGCTTAATTACTAAATGTAATTTAATTGTATCTACAACTCATAACAACGAAGCTATGAATCGAGGTGTTAGAGCTGTCGCACAAGACGTATTGAGCGAAAAACCAGAGATTACAGAACCAATGCTAAATCAGGTAGAAATGGCAATTAGAGCTTACGACCCTTGCTTAAGTTGTGCTACTCATGCATTAGGTCAAATGCCATTAATCGTGCAATTAGAAGACCATCAAGGAAATTTATTAGATGAAAAAATCAGATAAAACAATAGTAATAGGCATAGGCAATAATGGAAGGCAAGATGATGGTTTAGGATGGATGTTTTTGGATTTTCTAGATGAGCAAAATGCAAATATTGATTTGGAGTACAGATATCAGCTTCAAATAGAAGATGCCGATTTAATTTCCAATTATGATAAGGTAATATTTGTAGATGCCACTAAAGAAGATACTGAAGAAGGTTATTACCTAAAACCATGTCATCCATCAGAAAAATATAGCTTTAGTACACATGCTTTAGAACCTGAAACTATCTTGTATTTATCTAAAAAATTATATGATCATAACCCAGAGGC
>CAYTSL010000034.1:5026-12000 GCA_964440415.1 uncultured Flavobacteriaceae bacterium | reverse complement strand
GTTATTGTTGGCTGGAATGTAACTCAAGAAAGAAGGGAGATAATTGACAATGATGTTGACATTTTATTTGAAGGTGGAGGCGATCTGGCGAATAGTAATGTTGGAACGGGAGGTTCTTTAGCTCGTTTTCAAATTGTAGATGACTATTTGTATACTGTTGGAAGTTTTGAGATGACCATTTTTAACATTTCGAATTTAGAACTACCAGTTTTGACCAACACTCAAAATCCCGGATGGAATATTGAAACAATGTTTCAGGCCGAGGGTTATCTTTATTTGGGGAGTACAAATGGAATGTACATTTTTAGTTTAGAGAATCCTTCAAATCCTATTTTTATATCAGAATTCACTCATTGGGAAGGCTGTGATCCTGTGGTAGTAGATGGGGATTATGCTTATTTGACTTTAAGGGGAGGGAATTTGTGTGGGCAAGAAGAAAGTGTTTTAGAAGTGATTGATATAAGCAATAAATATAGTCCGGAATTAGTTGCAACTTATAGTTTAGATAACCCATATGGTCTTGGATTTAAAGAGAATCTCCTTTTTGTCTGCGATGGCACTTCAGGTTTAAAAGTGTTTGATAAGACCGATCCACTTGAAATGACCATGCTTACACAATATGACGATATTCATGCCAAGGACGTAATTCCATTAGAGAATGTCTTATTGATGATTGGTGAGGAAATTTTGTATCAGTATGAATACACCGAGAATGGAGTCAGTCATATTAGTACATATCAGCTTTAAAATATCATAAATCATTATACCAAAATCCTGCTTTTATGCAGGATTTTTTTTGATGTAAATATCTTTCGTATCTCAGCTTAATAAAATTTAAATTAGGTTCGTATATTTTTTTTCCTATACATTTGTAGCCTTAAAAAAAAAGATAATGGCGAAGAATTTAGTTATAGTTGAGTCACCTGCGAAAGCAAAAACAATCGAAAAATTTCTTGGAAAAGATTTTAAGGTTGAATCCAGTTTTGGGCATATTGCAGACTTACCTTCAAAAGAATTAGGAGTAGATGTAGAAGGGGATTTCAAACCTAAATACGAAGTTTCTAAAGACAAAAAAGCAGTTGTTAAAAAACTAAAAGATCTGGCAAAAAATGCAGACATGGTTTGGTTAGCAAGTGATGAAGATCGAGAAGGAGAGGCTATTGCTTGGCATCTTGCTGAAACTCTAAAACTTGATAAAGAAAAGACAAAGCGTATCGTTTTTCATGAGATTACAAAATCTGCTATTCAAAATGCAGTTGAAAATCCAAGAGGAATAGATTACGATTTGGTAGATGCGCAACAAGCTCGTCGTGTATTAGATAGAATTGTAGGTTATGAGTTGTCTCCTGTTTTATGGCGGAAAGTAAAAGGTGGTTTATCAGCAGGTAGAGTACAATCGGTTTCAGTTCGATTAATTGTAGAGAGGGAACGAGAAATTAATCAATTTACTCCTGTAGCTTCATATAGAATAGATGCCATGTTTTCTAATGAAAATGGTCAATCATTTAAAGCTAAATTAATAAAAGGCTTTTCTACTAAAGAAGAGGCTTTTAAATTTTTAGAACAAAATGCAAATGCTTCGTTTAAGGTTTTAGATTTAGAGAAAAAACCAGCGAAAAAATCACCAGCGGCACCTTTTACAACATCAACCTTACAGCAGGAGGCATCGAGAAAGTTAGGATTTTCAGTAAACAGAACCATGGCAAATGCACAACGTTTGTATGAAGCAGGTCTAATAACTTACATGAGAACAGATAGTGTGAATTTATCTAATGACGCGAGACAAGCTGCTGAAGAAGAAATTAATAAGTCCTATGGTTCACAATATTGCAAACCACGTAATTATAAAGGTAAATCTAAAGGAGCGCAAGAAGCTCACGAAGCGATTCGTCCAACAAACTTTGCTGTTAACTCTGTAAATATTGATAGAGATCAAGCTCGTTTATATGAATTGATTTGGAAACGCGCCATTGCATCACAAATGAGTGATGCACAATTAGAGCGTACCAACGTTAAGATTAATGCATCAACACACAACGAAACATTTACAGCAAATGGAGAGGTTATTAAGTTTGATGGATTTTTAAAAGTATATCTTGAAAGTACGGATGATGAAGATACAGAGCAAGAAGGTATGCTGCCAGCTTTAAAGGTTAACGAGACACTTCAAAATAAATATATTACGGCTACAGAACGTTATACACGAGCACCATATAGATATACCGAAGCATCTTTAGTTAAGAAATTAGAAGAGCTTGGTATTGGTAGACCGTCTACATATGCACCAACCATTTCAACTATTCAAAACAGAAATTATGTTGAAAAAGGAGCGGTTGATGGAGTCGATAGAAAATATACGCAGATCACTCTTGAAGATGGCGTTGTAAAAGCTAAAGAGTTAGTTGAAAAAGTAGGTTCTGACAAAGGGAAATTGATTCCGACAGATATCGGAATGATTGTAACCGACTTTTTAGTCAATCATTTCGAATCTATTTTAGATTATAATTTTACTGCAAAAGTAGAAGCAGATTTTGATGATATTGCAGATGGAAAGGTAGATTGGACTAAAATGATGAAGGATTTTTACAAAACCTTCCATCCACAGGTTGAGCATGTACATGAGAATGCAGATAGAGAATCTGGAGAGCGTGTGTTAGGAACAGACCCAAAAACGGGAAGGCAAGTAAGTGTTCGTTTAGGTAAATTTGGGCCAATGGTACAAATAGGCACTGTTGAGGAAGAAGAAAAACCTCTATTCGCAAGTTTAACTCCAGACCAACAATTAAATTCCATTACTTTTGAGCAAGCTATGGACTTGTTTCATCTTCCAAAAACTTTAGGAGAGTATGAAGGGGAATCTATAGAAGTTAATAACGGACGTTTTGGTCCTTATGTAAAATTTGGAAAAAAATTCGTGTCCTTGCCTAAAGGAGTTGATCCAATGAGTTTAGAATTAGATGATGCTATTCTTCTAATAAAAGAAAAGGAGAAAGCAGATGCACCAATTTATACATATAAAGAGTTACCTGTTCAAAAAGGAAAAGGACGTTTTGGGCCATTTATTAAATGGAACAATATGTTTATCAACGTTAATAAAAAGTACGATTGGGATAATTTATCAGATACTGATATAGTTACACTTATTGAAGAAAAAATTCAAAAGGAAATCGATAAGGTTATTCATAATTGGGAAGAAGAAGGCATTCGTGTAGAAAAGGCACGTTGGGGCAGACACCATATTATAAAGGGCAAAACTAAAATAGAGTTGGCTAAAACAATAGATGTTTCTAAATTTACTTTGGAAGACGTAAAAGACATCATTGAGAAAAACGCTCCTAAAAAGAAAACTACAAAACGTAAAACCACTGCAAAAAAGTAATAGGATATGAATTTTAATTTTCTGTCTCCAGTTCCAGATACAGTTTTAGCACATAATGAACTTTTATCTCAACAAACCATTGGAAAGAAACTTAAAATACATTCAAAAGCACATGGAATACCAGATCTGGATGATGTACAAATTGCTCTGATTGGTGTTTTAGAAAATAGAAATGATGTCAATTATATAGGAGAAGAATTCTCTTTGAATGAAATACGAAAATCATTTTATTCACTATTTCCAGGTAATTGGAATATTTCAGTTGCAGATTTAGGTGATATTAATAAAGGAGAAACAGTTGAAGACACCTACTTCGCATTAAAAACTGCTGTGTCAATTTTGATTAAAAAAAATATCATTCCAGTAATTTTGGGAGGTAGTCAAGATCTTACCTATGCAAACTATAGGGCTTATGATACATTTGCACCTATGGTGAATATTGTAAACGTTGATAGTAAATTTGATCTAGGTGATTCTAGCAAACCGATCAAGAATTCTAGTTTCGTAGGTAAGATAATAATTGAAAAACCTTATAATTTATTTAATTATTCCACAATTGGCTATCAGACATACTTCAATTCTCAAGAAGAAATAGATCTGATGGATAAGTTATTCTTTGAGGCCTATAGACTCGGCAATGTTACAACCAATATAAATCTTGTAGAACCAGTTATGCGAGATGCAAATATTGTATCACTTGATCTCTCTTGCATTAAATCTTCGGAGGTTAGCACCAAACAACAGTTCTCTCCAAATGGATTTGAAGGGAAGGAAATTTGCGCCATTTCCAGATATGCAGGAATTAGTAATAAAGTAACTTCTTTTGGTATTTATGAGTACAAACCATCCAAAGATGACGATGCAACATCTATGTTAATCGCTCAAATAATTTGGTATTTTATTGAAGGGTTTACCTGTAGGATACACGATGAAGATTTTACTCAAGAAAATGATTATCAAAGATTCACTGTTTTAGTTGATGATCAAGAGCTAATCTTCTATAAAAGTAAGAAGACAGGAAGATGGTGGATAGAAATACCTTTTTTGTTAAATGTCGATAATAAATTAAAAAAGCACACGTTATTACCATGCATGCATCAGGATTATAAAGATGCCTGTGATAATAAGATACCAGAAAGATGGTATAAGGCAAACAGAAAAAACAGTTTTTAGGTAGCTTTTTATCGATAAAGTGAAGCGGTAATCTTAAAAACATCGACGAACAGCATGTTTTTTAGATGAAATGCGAAATATTTACTAAAAAAGTTGTTTTTTTGAAAATATATGGATATGTTTGAACCCTTAATGATTTTAAGAACACATTTAACCTCGAGTTTATTATGAATATGAAGAAGTTTATTTTACTTACCGCAGTAATAGCTTTACTGGCCAGTTGTGGCTCTAAAGATAGAGGAGAGTTGGTTGGTGTCAAAGGTAAAAAATGGCATCCAGAAAAACCATATGGAATGGCTCTTATTCCAGGTGGTGCTTTTATTATGGGTAAGTCAGATGATGATTTAGCGGCCATTCAAGATGCTCCTACAAAAACAGTTACCGTACGCTCCTTTTATATGGACGAAACAGAAATCACGAATAGTGAGTACAGACAGTTTGTATATTGGGTTCGGGACTCCATTCTAAGAACCAAAATGGCAATACTTGCCGATGAAGTTGGTGAAGTGCCTGGTGAAGGTGGTATTGGTGAATTTGCATTTAAAGATGCAGATACAGCTAGTATGAGTATATACGAAAAATATATGCTGGACAATTATAGTGGACTTGGAGAAACAGGTTATGAAGGTAGAAAATTAAATAAGGATATCGATCTAATTTTTGATACAGAAGATTATCCAGACGAATACTATGCGGAGGTTATGGATACGATGTATCTTCCTATAGAAGAATCATATAATGGTCAACGTACTTGGGATGTGAAAAAATTCAAATTCCAGTATACTTATATGGATGTTCAAAAAGCAGCCAAAAATAGAAAACTAACTCGTAAAGACGTATTGGTTAAGGAAGAAGTCGAAGTGTATCCTGATACAACTACATGGATTAGAGATTTTGCATATTCTTACAACGAACCTATGCACAACGATTATTTCTGGCATGATGCTTATGGAGAATATCCAGTAGTAGGCGTGTCATGGAAACAAGCTAAAGCATTCTGCCAATGGCGAACCTTATACAAAAATGGATACCAAAAAGAAAGAAAAAGTGCTTTCGTAAATGCATTTAGGCTGCCTTCTGAAGCAGAATGGGAGTATGCTGCACGTGGTGGTTTACAGGGAGCTACGTTCCCTTGGGGAGGTCCTTATGCAAAAAACGATAGAGGTTGTTTCTTGGCAAACTTCAAACCACTTCGAGGAGATTATGCGGCAGATCAGGCTTTATACACTGTAGAGGCTGAATCATTTGAACCTAATGATTATAATTTATACAATATGGCGGGGAATGTATCAGAATGGGTACATTCATCTTATGATCCTGGATCTTATGAATATTCGTCTACAATAAATCCAAGTGTAAACGATAAGAACAATAAGCGAAAAGTGGTAAGAGGCGGATCTTGGAAAGACGTTGCTTACTTCCTTCAAGTTAGTTCAAGAGATTATGAATATGCAGATTCTGCAAGAAGTTATATAGGATTTAGAACTGTTCAAGATTATATGGGAACAGATGTAACCAAAAACGCATCAACAAATTAAAATTAATATTAACCTACTTAGTAATTTAATTCGCTAAACTAAAAACAACAAAAATTATGGCACAACGAGGAAGTATGACTCTAACTAACATGATCTACGGATTAGGAGCAGCTATAGTAATTATAGGAGCTTTATTTAAAATTCAACACTGGCCTTACGGATCATTGATATTAACAATCGGTATGATTGTAGAAGCATTGGTTTTTACTTATTCAGCTTTCGAAAAACAAGCTGGAGACCTGGATTGGTCACTTGTTTATCCTGAATTAGTAGGACAACAAGGTAAAAGAGGTAAAAAAGAAAATCCTAAGGATGCAGAAAGTATCCTGTCTAAAAAATTAGATGATCTATTAAAAGACGCACAAATTGATGGCGAACTTATGGCAAGTCTTGGTCAAAGCATTAAGAGCTTTGAAGAAACTGCTAAAAACATGAGTCCTACTTTAGATTCTATAAATGCAACTAAAAAGTATGGAGAAGAATTATCTCTTGCAGCTGCACAAATGGAATCGTTGAACAGTCTTTATAAAGTTCAATTAGAAAGCGTAAATCGTCAAGCTACAGTTAATGAAGAATCGATTGAAAACGCTGCCCTATTAAAAGAACAAATGCAATCATTAGCATCTAAACTATCATCATTAAATGGTGTATATGGTGGAATGCTGTCTGCAATGAATAAAAACTAATTTTAGTTTTTATAAGATAATTAATAATTAAACCCTAAAACCAAAGCAAATGGCAGGAGGAAAATTATCTGCAAGGCAGAAAATGATTAACTTAATGTACTTAGTGTTCATTGCTATGATGGCAATGAATATGTCTAAGGAAGTGCTTTCAGCATTCGGATTAATGAATGAAAGATTAACCGAATCTAATGAAGCCGC
>CAYTSL010000034.1:0-4926 GCA_964440415.1 uncultured Flavobacteriaceae bacterium | reverse complement strand
AAAGAAATTTCCATGACTAATTATACAACTTTGATGGAGACTTCTAAATCGGCTTATTTCAATGGAGAAAAATTCGACGGTGAGATTGTATTAGGGCGTAAAGATTCGTCTACAAAACCAACAAGAGTTGAATTAACTTTAGATGGTAGACCACTTACAGAATCTCAATATACTATTGAAGATGGTAAAGTCAAGCTAAATTTTAATGCTGGTAGAGCTGGAGAACATAAAATTGAAGGTCAATTGATATTTGCAGAGGACGGAAATGAAATTTTAGTTCCAGTTAAACAAGCTTTTGCAACTGTACCTAAACCAAATTCTGCAACTATTTCAGCAGATAAAATGAATGTGGTGTATCGTGGTGTAACAAACCCTATGACCATATCTTTTGCTGGTGTTTCTGACAATAAGGTGGTAGCAACTGCTGATGGTTTAAGTAGAGGAAACGGAGTTGGTAAATATAATATGAATCCAGGTACTGGTAGAGAAGTGACTATAAACGTTACTGGTACGTTACCTAATGGTGAAAGAGTAAGAGATAACGCAACATTCAGAATTAAGGGTATTCCAAAGCCTACAGGAACTATTAGAGGTGAAGACGGCAGTGTATCCATGCAACGTAACAGTTTAGGAATTTCCACTGTTGGTGCTAAATTGGATGACTTTGACTTTGATCTTCCACTTGTTGTTTCAGGATTTAAATTTAAAGTCCCTGGGCAACCAACTATGACTGTTGGAGGAAGTAAATTAAATACAAGAGCAAAAGCTGCTCTTAGAAAAGCTAAAAGAGGTGAGACTGTTCAAATTTTTGATATTCAAGCAAAAATTAAAGGCAATAGCTCTTACAAACTTAAAAAAGTTTCTCCTGTAATTATTGAACTTACTAATTAAGTTTTTTTACAGGACCCAAATAAAAAAGAATATCAAATGAGAATTAGAAGTTTTTTATTAACCGTTTTATGTGTTTTGGTTGCATCTGGTAGTTTTGCTCAGGCAAATATCCTGAATGCAAAGAATCCTCAGGAAGTTGGTGTTAGAACAGAAGACCAGAAAAAACTTGATAACGACAAGCCATTAGAATATGGTTATGTTGATGACAGGGACATTATGTGGTCTAAAATGACATGGGAAATTGTTGACCTTGATGAAAGAGCAAACTTCCCAATGTATTACCCAATAGACACCAATAATATTGGAAATAACAGACGCTCATTGTATGACGTTTTAATGACTAACATACAAAAGGGTGAAATAGAAAACATCTATGACGATTCTTATTTTACGTCTAGAAGAACTTTAATGGATATTCAGGATGCTTTAAGATTGATCGATACGACCGATCTTGGTTATGAGCAATTCAATGCTGAGGGTGTTGTAGATCCTCAATATATTAGAAGGAGAGATATTACTGCAGCAGATATTATGGAATATCACATTAAAGGACTCTGGTATTTTGACAAGCGTCAAGGTGAATTAAAGTACAGACTGCTAGGAATTGCTCCAGTAGCTCCAGACGTTAACTTTATAGATTCTGATGATCCAGACCCAGTGGAATTATTTTGGGTATGGTTTCCAGACGCAAGAACAGTTTTGCACGAAGCAAAAGCATTCAATAATAAAAACAGTTCTATTCCAACATCATTCGATCACATGCTAAATTCAAGACGCTTTAGCGGTTTGATTTACAGAGAAGAGAATGTTTACGGCGATAGGCAGGTTAATGAATACATTAGCGAAAATGCATTGATGCAGCTTTTGGAATCGGATAGAATTAAAGAGAAAATAAGAAACTTCGAACAAGATATGTGGTCTTATTAGCCACTTAGCCATAATTAATATAGAAAAGAGCTCTTGAATGTATTCAAGAGCTCTTTTTGATTATAAGGGTATTGCTAAATACTGAATGTTAGTTAACTTCGCAATACTATGAAAGTTGATTATATTATTGTAGGATGCGGTTTGGCTGGTATTGCTTTTTGTGAGCAATTAAGAAAAAACCATAAGTCATTTGTTGTGTTTGATAATAATTCACAAGTATCATCATCGGTGGCAGGAGGATTATATAATCCTGTTATTTTAAAACGATTTACTTCGGTTTGGAAAAGTGCAATTCAAATGAAAACATCTATCCCAATGTATCTGGATATAGAAAGGCGTTTAGGAGTTCGTTTGGATTATAAAATTCCTGTTTTAAGACTTTTTAAGTCTATTGAAGAGCAAAATAACTGGTTTACAGCTTCAGATAAACTGGGTTTATCTCCTTGGCTATCAACCAGCATAATTAAAAATTCCAATGCCTTTATTGATGCCGAATTTGGTTTTGGCGAAGTTCTGGAAACAGGAAGAATAGATACTCCACTACTTATTCAATCCTATAGACAGGATCTTAATAGCAAATCCTTGTTAGTATCTCAAGCATTCAATTATTCTACCTTAGATCATAATAATGAGCTAATTACTTATAATTCTATTGAGGCTAAAAATATTGTATTTGCTGAAGGTTATGGTATTAAGAACAATCCATTTTTTAATTATTTACCCTTAAAGGGAACCAAAGGCGAAATGTTAGTTATTCATGCTCCAAAATTAAAAATAGACTTTGTTTTGAAATTTAGCGTATTTATAATTCCAGTAGGAGAGGATAACTATATGATTGGTTCTACTTACAATAGGGAAGACAAGACCAATGATCGTACTAATGTGGGGAAAGAAGAACTTCTCACAAAACTTGAAACGTTTTTAAATTGTGAATTTGAAGTCATAGATCATGTTGCCGGAATTCGACCTACAGTCAGCGATAGAAGACCCCTTGTTGGTATTCATAAAGAACATAAGAATATGTTTTTACTTAATGGATTGGGTACTCGTGGTGTTATGATAGCTCCTTATGTGGCAAAACAGCTATTTGATTTCATTGAAAATGGTCAACTATTAGAGAAAGAAGTAAATATTGAACGGTTTGCAGAATAATTATTTTCCAGCCAAATTTTTGTCATAGGACATAAAGAGATTGATCCAGATATTCCGGGATAAACGCAAAATTATAGGAAGTAAAACTATTAATGTAACTACTATGGCTAAAAAGGCAGTTAGTTTATTAGAGCCAATAAAAAAATAACTTATTACAAATGCTGCAACCGCAAAGGCAATACCTACACCATAACTAACGTACATGGACCCATAAAAAAATGAGGGTTCTATTTTGTATTTAGTATTACAATTACTACAGCGATCGTGCATTTTTAAGGTTTCAGATAGCGAATACGGATTTGTATTTACGTACATACTCTCCTCATGACATTTTGGGCAGGCTCCTGTAAAAATGCTATAAAGTTTTGATCCTTTTGTAAACATTTAATTTAGTGTATTTTTGCGTTCTGAATAAAAGCACAAAAATAAGTTTTATGGTGCAAAATTCAGTAACTTTTGATACATATCTATGCTTAATATTCACAATTTGTCCATATCCTTTCAAGGAGATTACCTTTTCGAAGATATTTCGTTTCGACTAGGTAAAGGCGATCGTATTGGACTTATTGGAAAGAATGGAGCGGGTAAATCAACGCTGCTTCGGATTTTGAGCAATGAAATGGAAGCCGATTCAGGTCAGATAGCGGCAGAAAAGAATTTAAAGATCGGGTTTTTAAAACAGGATATTGATTTTGAGTTCGGTAAAACCGTTCTTGAAGAATCCTATCAGGCCTTTACAGAGATTAAGGCACTTGAGGCTAAAATGGATGCCGTTAATTTGCAGTTAGCAGAAAGAATTGACCACGAAAGTGAAGCGTATCATGACCTAATGGTAGAATTAAATGAGTTACAACATCAATATGAAATTATTGGAGGTTATAACTATAAAGGTGATACCGAAAAGATATTGCAAGGCTTGGGTTTTAGAAGAGAGGAGTTCGAGAATTTGACCGATACCTTTTCCGGTGGATGGCGTATGCGAATTGAACTGGCAAAACTTTTACTTCAGAACAATGATATTTTGTTACTGGATGAGCCTACAAACCATTTGGATATTGAATCTATAATTTGGTTAGAAGGGTTTTTAAAGAATTATCCAGGTGCTGTGGTCATCGTTTCGCATGATAAAATGTTTTTAGATAATGTCACCAATAGAACCATTGAGATCTCTTTAGGCCGTATTTATGATTATCCCAAACCTTATTCACAGTACTTAGTTCTTAGAAAGGAGATCAAGGATCAGCAACTAGCTGCTCAAAAAAATCAACAAAAACACATTGAGCAAACTGAAAAACTGATCGATAAGTTCAGAGCCAAGGCATCCAAAGCAACTATGGCTCAATCTCTTATCAAAAAACTGGATAGAATTGATAGGATTGAAGTAGATGAAGATGATCACAGTGTAATGACCTTAAAATTTCCAATTTCCGTTGTACCGGGAAAAGTGGTAGTTGAAGCAGAACACGTCAGTAAAAGTTATGACGAAAAATTGGTATTAAAGGACATCAACCTGTTAATTGAAAG
Organism: uncultured Flavobacteriaceae bacterium; assembly: GCA_964440415.1. Lineage (GTDB taxonomy): Bacteria > Bacteroidota > Bacteroidia > Flavobacteriales > Flavobacteriaceae > Site-B1. The sequence goes on along the minus strand of CAYTSL010000034.1, from coordinate 432 downwards.
AGACAGTAAAACTGCTTTTGTAGGTCAAAATGGGCAAGGTAAAACCACTTTGGCGAAAGTTATTGTCAAGGATGTTGACTTTAAAGGTCATTTAAAACTGGGGCACAACGTACAGATAGGTTATTTTGCTCAAAATCAGGTTGATTATCTAGATGGCAGTAAAACCGTTTTAGATACCATGATTGATGCCGCAAACACAAAAAACAGGAGTAAGGTTAGAGATATTTTAGGGTCGTTTTTATTTAGAGGTGATGAGGTTGACAAGTACGTAAGGGTGTTATCTGGTGGAGAACGAAATCGTTTAGCATTGGCTAAATTATTGTTACAGCCTTTTAATGTGTTGGTGATGGATGAGCCAACCAATCATTTAGATATTAAATCAAAGAATGTCCTTAAGGAAGCTTTGAAGAAGTTTGAAGGAACTTTGATCCT